>CAYNNX010000037.1:0-23175 GCA_964398515.1 uncultured Streptantibioticus sp.
GCCCCGGCGGCGGGCCACCGGGCTCCTCCGGCAGCGCGGTCGGGAGCGCGGGCGCGGCAGGCAGCGGGTCGGGCGCCACCCGCGGGAAGGGCCCCGGCAGCGGATCCGCACCCGCTGCCGCCTGCCGCGCGTGCGCGCACACTGCCCGGATCGTCGGCGGCACCGGCTGGGGGCGCCCAGGCCGCCGCGGGGACCGGTGGTCCATGGCGGTCGTCCTCCTGTGGCTCCTGTGGGGGACGGCCGCTCGGGTCCGCCCCCGGTCGTTGTACGGTTCGGGCGACGGGTCGCTGGCGCGAGCCGGTCGGCTCGCGCCACGGTCCCTTCCACCCGACCAGGTACCGGGTACCCGTCTTCACGGTGGCGCATACGCAGGCGGCGCGCGCGAAGGGCTGGTCCGTCGGGGTGGCGGCCGCCCGGTGCGGCGTGCCCCCGGGTTTTCCGCCGGGTGCTGCGGGAACCCGCGGCGGCATGGTGCGAATCGGCTACACGATGATGACCGAACAGGCCGGACCGCGGCAGTTGGTCGACGACGTCGTCCGGGCCGAGCAAGCCGGCTTCGACTTCTCCGTCATCTCCGACCACTACTTCCCGTGGCTGGACTCGCAGGGGCACTCGCCCTACGCGTGGAGCGTGCTCGGCGCGGCCGCCCAGGCGACCTCCCGGATCCCGCTGATGACGTACGTGACCTGCCCGACGATGCGCTACCACCCGGCGGTCGTGGCGCAGAAGGCGGCGACCGTGCAGTTGCTCAGCGAGGGCCGGTTCCGGCTGGGCCTGGGCTCCGGCGAGAACCTCAACGAGCACGTGGTGGGCGGCGGCTGGCCGGCCGCGGACGTCCGGCTGGAGATGCTCGAAGAGGCCGTGGAGATCATCCGCGCCCTCTTCGGCGGCGGTTACGTCACGCATCACGGCACCCACTACGACGTCGAATCGGCGAAGTTGTGGGACGTTCCGGAGCCGCCGCCGCCGCTCGGGCTCGCCGTCTCGGGCCCGACGTCGTGCCGCCTCGCCGGCCGCCTGGCCGATCTGGTCATCGCGGTGGAGCCGAAGGCGGAACTGCTGACCGCCTTCGACCGGCACGGCGGCGACGGCAAGCCGCGGGTGGGCCAAGTCCCGGTCTGCTACGACCCGGACCGCGACGCCGCCGTGCGCCGGGCCCACGACCAGTTCCGCTGGTTCGGCTGCGGCTGGAAGGTCAACTCCGAACTGCCCGGCCCGGCCGGGTTCGCCGGTGCCACCCGGTTCGTGCGCGAGGAGGACGTCGCCTCCGCGATCGCGTGCGGCGACGACGTCGAGCAGTTCGTGGAGGCCGTCCGCCCCTACGTGGCGGCGGGCTTCGGCGAGGTGGCGCTGGTGCAGATCGGCGGCGAGGCCCAACAGCCCTTCCTGGCCTGGGCGGAGAAGACGCTGCTCCCCGCGCTGCGGGAGCTGTGAGCGGCTCCCGCAGCGCGAACTGCGCCCGGCGGGCGCTCACTTGGCGCCGAACGCCTCCAGCGCGGCCTCGTCGAACGCCTTGAGGTCGGCCGGCTTGCGGCTGGTTACCAGGGTGTTGGGGCCCGCGGTGCACAC
This sequence comes from uncultured Streptantibioticus sp., assembly GCA_964398515.1. Taxonomy (GTDB): domain Bacteria; phylum Actinomycetota; class Actinomycetes; order Streptomycetales; family Streptomycetaceae; genus CAYNNX01. The sequence continues at coordinate 1,570 of CAYNNX010000037.1, forward strand.
CTTCACCTGTTCGTCGACCCAGGTGCCGCCCGCGTTCTTGATGTCGGTGCGCAGGCTGGGCCAGGAGGTGAGGGTACGGCCGCGTACGACGTCCGCCTCGACCAGCGTCCATGGTCCGTGGCAGATCGCGGCGACCGGTTTGCCCGCGTCGAAGAACCCCTTGGCGAAGGCGACCGCCTGCTGGTCCATGCGCAGGATGTCGGGGTTGGCCACTCCGCCGGGGAGCACCAGGCCGTCGTACTCCTCGACGGTCGCCTCCTTGACGGTCTGGTCCACCGGGAAGGTGTCGGCCTTGTCGAGGTGGTGGTAGGCCTGGATCGTGCCGGGGCGGGGCGAGACCAGCCGCGGCGTGCCGCCCGCGTCGGAAACCGCCTGCCACGGGTCGGTGAGTTCCACCTGCTCCACGCCTTCGTGTGCCACGAGGAAGGCGATCTTCATGGTTCGCACATCCTTCCGGTTCGCTCGGCTGTCTTTTCGTCGCCTGCCCGGGCAAACCGGCACGAAACGGCGTCAGTGTCCGGGGGCGGCGGTCGCGTGGTGCTGGACGACGTTGACGACCCGGCCCCCGGGGTCGCGCACGAAGAAGCGGCGCACACCCCAGGGTTCGTCGGTGAGCGGGTGGACGATCTCGTGACCGCGCGCGGTGACGGCTTCGTACACCGCGTCCACGTCGTCGACCTCCACGCTGACGTCCGGGACGACGGGCGCGGTCGCGTCGTGGGTCAACACGTTGACCTGGGCGGTCGGCCTGCCCGGGGCGACGAACGTGACGACCCAGCCGAGGTCCATGGCGGCCTCGAAGCCCATCGCGTCGATCCAGAAGGCGCGGGCGGCCGCCGGATCGGTCGCGGTCAGGTTCGGTACGGCACGGCGAATACCCATGGACTCACGGTAGGCCGTGCGCCGGGGTCGCCGCACGGCGGTCGCGGGCCGGCCGGCGGTCCGGGCGGTCAGCCGCTCCAGGCGGGGCGGCGCGGATCGTCGCAGCGCACGACGACGTCGGCCGCCTGCTCCGGCCCCACCTCCTCGTCGTAGCGGGCGAACGCCGGCAGGGTCCACCGCTCGTCCTCGGGGGTGCGGCGGGAAAGCGCGGCCGGGCCGAGCCGCAGATACACGCACAGGTCGAAAGGGAACCAGTGGCCCTGCAGGAAGGTTCCGTCGAGCAGGAGCACGCCGCCGGGCGGGAGTTGGACGTAGTCGGCGCGGGTGGCGCGGTCGGTCGCGGGATCCCACAGCGAGGGCAGCACCCGCCCGCTGCCGGAGGCCTCCAGCGGCTCGAAGACCTCACGCCACAGCGCCGAGGTGTCCAGCCACCCGTCGTAGTAGGCCTCCGCGTCACGCCGGCCGTGCTCGTAGCGCAGCGACGCCGGGCGCAGGAAGCCGCCCGCGCTCACCCGCAGCACCGGGCGCCCCCGGGGAGGCAGCGCCTCGGCGAGGGCGTCGGCGAGGTCCCCCGGCCGGGCGGCGGGCGGGCCGTCGACGGCCACCCGCGCCCAGGGCCCGGCGTCGGCGGGTTCCGCGGCCGCGATCCGGTCGGCGAGGGCGTCGGTCAGCCGCGGCCAGGAGATCGGGGTGAGCTGCACGGCGCCATCCTCACACGCCGCCGCACGCGCACGTCCCCCCGCCGCCGACTGCGCCGGACGGGCGACTGCCGGAGTGTCCCCCCGCGGCCGCGGCCCGCCGCGGCGCGATCATCTGGCTGTCCGTGCGACGAGAGGACGGCGGTGGGCGGTTTGCGATGGTCCGCGGTGGCGAAGGCGGCGGGGGTGGCGCTGACCGCGCTGTGCCTGTCGGTGGTGACCACGACGGCCCCGGCCGTCCCGCGCGCCCGCACCCGGGCCGGTCTGGCGGGCGTGGCGGCGAGGTATCGCGTCGGCGCGGTCTTCTCGCTCACCGGCAGGCCGCCGCGCCACTACTGCACGGCGAGCGTCGTCGACAGCCCGCGCCGCGATCTGGCCATCACGGCCGCGCACTGCGTTCACGGCGGCGCCGGCGGCGCTGCCCGGACCGACCTGGCCTTCGCGCCGGGCTACCGGGCCGGGGGCGGGCCGGTGGGGCTGTGGCGGGTGCGGCGGGTGTTCGTGGCACCGCGGTGGGAGAAGGCCACCGACAGCGCGGTCGACGTGGCCTTCCTCGTGCTGGAGCCCAGGAACGGGCGCGACGTGCAGGACGTGGTCGGCGGCAACCCGGTCGCGGTGGGACGGACGCCCGGCAGGGTGCGGCTCGTCGGCTACCCGAGCGACGCCGACGAGGCGGTGTCGTGCACGGCCCGCGCCGAACGGCCGAGCCCGGACCGGCTGCGCGTGCGCTGCCCCGGTTTCACCACCGGGACCTCCGGCAGTCCGTGGCTGGCCGACGCCCCCGGCGGCCGCTCGGTGGTCGGGGTGATCGGCGGCTACCACCGGGGCGGGAGCACCGCGGACGTGTCGTACAGCAGCTACTTCGACTCCGAGGTCGCCGAGCTGCTGCGGCGCGCGTCGACCGGGCGGTGACCGGGCCCCGAGGGGCCGCGGAAGGGACCCCGCGGCGCCTCAGCGGCGGCGTACCAGCGGGAACGGCAGGGTCTCCCGGATGGTCAGACCGGTCAGGAACATCACCAGCCGGTCCACCCCGAGGCCCAGTCCGCCGGTCGGCGGCATGGCGTACTCCAGCGCGGTCAGGAAGTCCTCGTCGATCTCCATCGCCTCCGGGTCGCCGCCCGCCGCCAGCAGGGACTGCTTGGTGAGCCTGCGCCGCTGCTCCACGGGGTCGGTCAACTCCGAGTAGGCGGTGCCCAGTTCGGTGCCGAAGGCGACCAGGTCCCAGCGTTCGGCGAGCCGCGGGGCGCTGCGGTGCTGCCGGGTCAGCGGGGAGACGTCGGTGGGGAAGTCCTTGTAGAACGTGGGCGTGGTGGTCTTCTCCTCCACCAGCCGTTCGTACATCTCCAGCACGATCTCGCCGCGGCCCGCGTCGGGCGGGTACGGCACCTGGGCCCCGTCGCACACCATGCTCAGCTCCCGCAGTCCGGTGTCCGGGCCGATCTCCTCGCCCAGCGCCTCGCTCAGCGCGCCGTAGACGGTCCTGACCGGCCAGGCACCGGAGATGTCGTACTCGGTGACCGTGCCGTCGGCCGCGGTCCGCCGGGCGATCGGGGCGCCGTGCACGGCGGTCGCGGCGGCCTGCACCAGCTCGCGGGTGAGGTCGAGCATGTCGTCGTAGTCGGCGAAGGCCTGGTACGCCTCCAGCATGGTGAACTCGGGGTTGTGCTTGTACGAGGTCCCCTCGTTGCGGAAGGTCCGCCCCAGCTCGAAGACCTTCTCCATGCCGCCGACGCACAGCCGCTTCAGATACAGCTCGGGGGCGATCCGCAGGTACAGGTCGAGACCGTAGGCGTTCATGTGGGTGGTGAACGGGCGGGCGTTGGCGCCGCCGTGGACCTGCTGGAGCATCGGCGTCTCGACCTCCAGGAAGCCGCGGGCGTTCAGCTGCTGCCGCAGCGCGAGCACCGCGGCGCTGCGGGCCCGCAGGATGTCGCGGGCTTCCGGGCGGACGACGAGGTCGACGTAGCGCTGGCGTACCCGGGCCTCGGGGTCGCTCAGGCCCAGGCGCTTGTCGGGCAGCGGACGCAGGCACTTGGCGGTCATCCGCCAGGAGCGGGCGAACACCGACAGCTCGCCGCGGTCGCTGGCGCCGACCTCCCCGGTGACCTCCACGTGGTCGCCGAGATCGGTCTCCTCCGTGAAGCGCTTCAGCTCGCCGTGCCCCGACTCGTCCCGGGTGAGGGCGATCTGCAGGTCCCCGGACCAGTCGCGCAGCACCGCGAAGACCACTCCCCCGAAGTAGCGGCGCAGCACCATCCGCCCGGCGACGGTGACCTGCTCGCCGGTGCGGGCGCCGGGCGGCAGCGCCGGGTGGCGGGCGCGGATCTCGGCGAGGGTGTGCGTGCGTCGCGCCTGCACCGGGTACGGGTCGACGCCGCGTTCGCGGAGCCGGTCCAGGGTGCGGCGGCGCACCCGCACCTGTTCGGGCAGCGTGGACAGGTCCTCGGCGGCGATCGCCTCCTCCCCGGCGACCACGCCCAGCTCGTCGGCGGTGAGCGGCGGCAGCGGCCCGGCGCTGGCCGGCGGCCGTACGCCCGCGTGGTGGCGCCGGCCCAGCCGGGGGAACTCGACGAAGCCCTCCGCGATGCCGCCGGCGAGCCCGATGCGGGCGATCTGGCGTCCCTCGGCGAAGCACAGGAAGCGCGGCACCCACTCGGGCTGGTACTTCACGTTCGACCGGTAGAGCGCCTCCAGCTGCCACCACTTGGAGAAGAACAGCAGCAGCCGCCGCCAGATCCGCAGCACCGGGCCCGCGCCGATGCGCGCGCCCTGCTCGAAGGCGGCCCGGAAGACGGCGAAGTTGAGCGAGACGCGCCGCAACCCGAGCCGGGTGGCCTGGCCCATCAGCTCGGCGACCATGAACTCCACGACCCCGTTGGGCGCGGTGCGGTCGCGCCGCATCACGTCGAGGGAGATCCCGTCGCGCCCCCAGGGCACGAACGACAGCAGTGCGGCGGTGCGGCCCTGCGGGGTGACCGCCTCGACCAGCAGGCAGTCCGCGTCGGCCGGGTCGCCCAGGCGGCCGAGCGCCATGGAGAAGCCGCGTTCGACCTCGGTGTCCCGCCAGGCGTCGGCGAGGGTGACGACCTCGTCCAGCTCCTCGGGGGTCAGTACGCCGTGGCGCCGGATGCGGACCGTCATGCCGGTGCGTTTGACCCGGTTGACCGCCTGCCGGGTCACCCGCATCTCGCGGCCGTGCAGATCGAAGTTGGCGGCGTGCAGGACCGCCTCGTCCCCGAGCTGCAGCGCGTTGAGCCCGGCGCGGGCGTAGGCCTTGGCGCCCTCCTCGCCGGCGCCCATCACCGCCGGGGTCCAGGCGTAGCGGCGGGCGAGGGCGAGCCAGGCCTCGATCGCGGCGTCCCAGGCATGGCGTTCGCCCACCGGGTCGGAGCTGGCGAGGCAGACCCCGGCCTCGACCCGGTAGGTGACGGCCGCCTCCCCGCCGGGGGCGAAGACGACGGCCTTGTCGCGGCGGGTGGCGAAGTAGCCCAGCGAGTCCTGGCCGCCGCAGCGGGCCAGCAGCGCGCGGATCCTCGCCTCCTGGTCGTCGTGGAGCGCGGCCTGCGCCTTCTGCGAACGGAACAGCACGGCGGCCGCGTTGAGCAGGGCCAGGGCGCCGAAGAGGCCGAGGAGGAAGCCGAGCGCGGCCGGCGGGTGCCGGGCGAAGTGGCGGGCGCTGATCAGCCCGCCGAAGACTCGGTTGGCCGCCCACAGCAGCCGCAGGGAGGGGGTGAGCCCGCCGGGGAAGAGCTCGACCAGTCCCCAGCCGACGCCGACGGAGACCGCGAGCCCCAGCACCAGCACCCCCAGGGCCCGCCAGAAGGCCCCGTGCCGCACCCGGGCGGGGAACTGCGACCGGGACAGCAGCAGGACGGCCATGATCGAGCCGGTGATGACGAAGGAGATCACCGCATCGGTGACGCCGACGAGGTCGGCGGTGAGGGCCTCGGCGACGAGCACCAGTGCCGTGTAGACGGTGACCACCCACCAGGCGGCGCGCTTGCGGGCCAGCAGGGCGCCGGCGAGCAGCATCAGGAAGACCGCGTAGGCCAGGTTCGGCGACGCGGGCACCACCCATCGGTCGATCGCCCGCAGCAGGGGCGCGAGCAGGTAGCGCAACGGGCTGATCAGCGCCGTGAGCGCGCAGGCGGCGCCGAGCACGCCGAAGAACGTGCCGGCCCAGGTGGGTACGCGTCCGGCCGCCCGGTGGAGGCGGGTGGCGACACCCTGACTGCCCATGGGCCCTCCCTACGTCGAGCCGCCGGGCTCCGGGGGCCTCGGGGCCCGGCCACTTTCACCGTATAGAGGCGGGCACCCGGTTGGCGTGCCGGAAGGGCTCCATCCGGGCGGTCGGGACGGAGCGGGGGTGTCAGCCGCCGTCGCGGGTGCGCGCATAGGTGCGGCGCAGCCAGCGGGCGGCGCCGTGGGCGGCGGGCGCGAAGGGGACCCGGCGGTGCAGGACGCGCCGGTTGTCGAAGAGGTGGAAGTCGCCGGCGTCGAGGAGGACGCGGGTGCCCTCCAGCTCGCCGAGGCACTGCTCGAAGCGGGCCAGGGCCCGCTCGGCGCGCGCGGTGCCCGCGCTGATGCGGCCGGGCCCGTACCGTACGGCGTCGCGGCCGCCGGGGAGCGTCCACACCAGGGGGACGTCCTCGCGGGTCAGGGGCCGCCCGTCGGCGCCTGCGGTGTAGGACTCGGGGGCGGTCACGGTGAACTCCGGGCGGCGCAGGTCGTCCACCACGGGGTGCGGCAGCGCGGCCAGGACGTCGGCGACGGGGAGCAGGTCGGTGGGCACCCGCTCGTCGTTGCGCATGCCGTAGAACGTCAGGTGGTGCGGGATCGCGGTTTCGGGGTCGGCGCCGGACCGGTGGTCGAGGATGGAGTCGTCGGTGTGCCAGTCGAGGGGGGCGGCGAACCCCCAGGAGGTACGGGCGCCGCCGGCGTCCGGGCGCGGTGCGACGTTCCTGACCAGCCTGCCCTGGTTCTCCCAGCGGTAGGCGACGGGCACGAGGCCGAGCAGGTCGAGCATGCCGAAGTGGACGAGGTTGACCGCGGTGAGCCGCGTCTCGTCGGCGAACCCGGTCACCGGGGTGGGGACCGGCCGCTCGGGCATGGGCAGGTTCCGCACGGTGAGCCACGCGGCCGGGTCGCGCCGCCACGCCGTCAGCCGGTCGAGGACGGCGGCGGACAGGTGGTTGCGCAGGTGCTTGGCGCCGTTCTCGGTGTAGCCTCGCGGATCCTCGTCGGGGACGACGCCGTCGAGCCCGTGGTGCCGGTTGAGGTGGCGGGACAGGGACGCCGTGACGTCGTCGGCGATGCGGATGGCTTCCGGTAAGACGTCACGCATGCGGGCCGGATCTCCTTGGGCGGCTGGGTCCACGGTCGCGAACGACCGTAACCCGCGATCTTCGGGAGGCATATGTGGATCATGATTCCTTGAGGAGAATCTGAGGTGCCGGGATCGGGTGACGGACGCACTCAGCGTGCGTGAGCGGTCACGCAGCGGGCAGGATGAACCCATGGCACTGCACCGAGTCGACCAGGAACTGCAGTACGCGCCGGACGATCTGTACGCCATGCCCGGAGCCACCGAGCCGCTGCCGCGCTACCGCATCCCGGAGGACTCGATCCCCGCCAGGGCCGCGCACCGGCTGGTCGAGGACGAGCTGGCGCTGGACGGCAACTCCCGGCAGAACCTGGCCACGTTCTGCACGACGTGGAACGAGCCGGAAATCCAGGCGATCATGGCGGACACGCTCGACAAGAACCTGGTCGACAAGGACGAGTATCCGCAGACGGCGGAGCTGGAGTCCCGCTGCGTGCACATCCTCGCCGACCTGTGGCACGCCCCCGACGGCTCGTCGGCGGTCGGCTGCTCCACCACCGGGTCGAGCGAGGCGGCCATGCTCGCCGGGCTCGCCCTGCACCGCCGTTGGCGGGCCCGCAGGCAGGCGGCGGGCGAGCCGGCGGACCGGCCGAACCTGGTGTCCGGCCCGGTGCAGGTGTGCTGGGAGAAGTTCGCCCGCTACTGGGACGTCGAGCTGCGCCAGACCCCGCTGACCGGGGAGAACGTCACCATGCGCCCGGAGCAGATCGCCGGGTACTGCGACGAGAACACCATCGGTGTGGTCTCCACCCTCGGCGTCACCTTCACCGGCGCGTACGAGCCGGTGGCCGAGATCGCCCGGGCGCTGGACGAGTTCGAGCGGCGCACGGGCCTGGACATCCCGATGCACGTGGACGCGGCGGGCGGCGGCTTCGTCGCGCCCTTCCTGGAACCGGACCTGGCGTGGGACTTCCGGGTGGACCGGGTGCACTCCATCAACGCGTCGGGCCACAAGTACGGGCTGGCGCCGCTCGGCGTGGGATGGGCGATCTGGCGCGGCCCGGAGTACCTCCCCGAGGAGCTCGTCTTCCACGTCGACTACCTCGGCGGGAACATGCCGACCTTCGCGCTCAACTTCAGCCGTCCGGGCGGTGAGGTCGTCGCCCAGTACTACAACCTGCTGCGCCTGGGCCGGGCCGGCTACCACGCGGTGCAGAGGGTGTGCTCCGACACGGCGGCCGCCATCGCCGACGCCGTCGCCGACCTGGGCCCGTTCCGCGTGCTGCACGACGGCCGCTCGGGGCTGCCGGTGGTGTGCTGGACCCTGGCCCAAACACCGGAGCCCGGCCGCTGGACGCTCTACGACCTGTCGGAACGCCTGCGCCTGCGGGGCTGGCAGGTGCCCACGTATCCGCTGCCGCCCGACCGGGAGGAGGTGGTCGTGCAGCGTGTCGTCGTGCGCCACGGGGTCAGCCGCGACCTGAGCGAGCTGCTCCTCGGCGACCTGAGGAAGGCCCTCGACGATCTCGGCCGGCGTCCGCTGGCCGGCGCCGAGGAGAAGCCCGGCTTCCACCACTGACCGCGTCCGCCCGCCGCCCGGCCGGGGCCGGGCGGTCAGCAGGGGATCACATCAGGGGTCAGAAGGGGAACTCGCTGCGCCCGTGCTGGATGGAGATCCACTTGAGCGTGGTGAACGCCTCGACCGTGGACTCGCCGTTGAGGCGGCCGACTCCGGAGTGCTTCTCCCCGCCGAAGGCCACGATCGGCTCGTCCGCGATGGTGCCGTCGTTGACGTGGACCATGCCGCAGTCGATGCGCTTGGCCACCCGCACCCCGCGCTCGACGTCCCCGGTGTGCACGGCGCCGCTGAGCCCGAACGGGGTGGCGTTGGCGATGCGTACGGCCTCGTCCTCGCCCTCGAAGGGGATCACCAGGACGACCGGGCCGAAGATCTCCGACTCCAGGATCGGCGCGTCGGCGGGCAGGCCGGTGAGCACCGACGGCTCCATCAGGGTCCCCTCGGTGCGGCCGCGCAGCAGGGCGGTCGCACCGCCGTCGATCGCCTCGGCCACCTGGGCCTCGACGGCGCCCGCCTGGGAGGCGTTGATCAGCGGGCCGATGTGGGTCTGCGGGTCCTGCGGGTCGCCGACCTTGAGGCTGCGGATCTTGGCGACGAACCGCTCGGTGAACTCCTTCTCCACCGAGGAGTCGACGAGCACGCGGTTGGCGGCCATGCACACCTGGCCCTGGTGGACGAAGCGGCTGAAGACGGCGGCGTCGACCGCGTAGTCCAGGTCGGCGTCGTCGAGCACGATCAGGGCGCTGTTGCCGCCGAGTTCGAGCACCGTGCGCTTGAAGTGGCCGGCCGCCACCCGGGCGACGTGCCGGCCCACCTTGTCCGAGCCGGTGAAGGAGATGACCTTGGGCACCGGGTGCTCTATCAACGCGTCGCCGATCTCGGCTATGTCGGTGACGACGACGTTGAGCAGCCCCGGCGGAAGCCCGGCGTCCTCGAAGATCTTGGCGATGAGCGTGCCGCCGACGATCGGGGTGTTCTGGTGCGGCTTGAGCACGACCCCGTTGCCGAGCGCGAGGGCGGGCGCCACGGACTTGACGGACAGGAAGAGCGGGAAGTTGAAGGGGCTGATCACGCCGACGACGCCGACCGGCAGCCGGTACAGCCGGTTCTCCTTGCCGTCCACGGGCGAGGGCAGCAACCGCCCCTCGGCGCGCAGCGCGAGCTGCATCGCCTCGCGCAGCATGTCCTTGGTCAGGGCGATCTCGAAGCCCGCCTTGACGCGGGTGCCGCCGAGCTCCTCGATGATGGTCTCGGTGATCTCCTTCTCGCGCTCCTCGACGATGCGCAGCGCCCGTTCGAAGACCAGCCGCCGGGTGTAGGGGTTGACCTGTGCCCATTCCTTCTGGGCGCGCTCGGCGGCACGGTAGGCCTGGTCGACCTCGTCGACGGTGGCGACGGTGATGGAGGCGAGCTTCTCCCCGTTGTAAGGGTTGAAGTCGATGATCTCCCAGGAGCCGCTGCCGGGCTTCCACTGGCCGTCGATGTACTGGAGCGCCAATTCGGAAGAATAGGACATGCCATCCCTTTCACGCGGCCCGACGGGCACACACCGATCTCGGCTGATGCTCTGTCATACTACTTGCGGTTCAGTCGTGTTGAAGAAGTGAACGGATCAGATCGCGAGTCCCGTCCGGCGAGAGCGCCTCGGAGCGCAGCCGGTCCATCACCCGGGCGTACTGGGCCACCTCGTCCCGCTTGTCCAGATAGAGGGCACCGGTGAGCTGCTCCAGGTAGACCACGTCGGACAGGTCGGACTCCGGGAAGGAGAGCACGGTGAAGGCCCCGGTCTCCGCCGCGTGGCCGCCGAACTCGAAGGGGACGACCCGCAGATCGACGTTGGGCTGCTCGGAGATCTCCAGCAGCCGCCGGAACTGGCCCCGCATGACCTCCCGGCCGCCGAAGGGGCGGCGCAGCGCGGACTCGTCGAGCACCACGTCGAACCGTGTGGAGCGGTCGCCGGAGAGGATCTTCTGGCGGCACAGCCTCAGGTCGACGCGGCGCTCCACCTCCTCCTCGCTCGCCGAGGGCTGGCCGAGGCGGACGACGGCGCGGGCGTAGGCGTCGGTCTGCAGCAGGCCGTGCACGAACTGCACCTCGAAGGTGCTCACCCGGGAGGCGGCCTCCTCCAGCCCCACGTATGTCTGGAACCAGGCGGGCAGCACGTCGCCGTAGGAGTGCCACCAGCCGGCGATGTTGGCCTCGCGGGCGAGCCCCAGCAGCGCGTCGCGCTCGCTTTGTTCGGTGACTCCGTAGAGGGTGAGCAGATCGGCGACGTCCCGCTCCTTGAAGCTCACCCGCCCCAGCTCCATGCGGCTGATCTTCGACTCGGACGCCCGGATCGAGTACCCGGCGTCCTCGCGCGTGACGCCCTTCGCCTCGCGCAACCGGCGCAGCTGGGAGCCGAGCAGAATGCGGCGCACCATCGATCCGCCGCCGGGCTGATCTGTCGTCATGTGGATGGCCCTCCTCCGTGGAACAGGCGAAGTCTGCCACCTCACGGTCCGTACACGACAGACTTCGCTCCACTCACGCGGCCCCAACTTAGGCACGGGCAGGCGCTCTTGCATATGCCAAGTCTGCAGATGCACGTGCATCCGCCCTTGCATCTGGCGTAACCGTTGGGGAGCATGGTGGACGTGCAGATGTCGAACATCTCCGACGACAACCGAGGTGCCGGACATGGGGAGTGAAAGCTCCACCGCACTCGCCCCCCTGGGCGAGGTGGTCTTGCGGTCCGAACGCCTCGCGTCGTCCTTCTGCGAACTCCAGGCGTGCTACGAGTCGGTCCGGGACGCGCGGGTCTTCGCCCGGGACACCTTGCAGCACTGGGGGCTCTCGCATCTGTTCGACAATGTCGCCCTGGTGGCCTCCGAACTGGTCACCAATGCACTGCGGCACGGCGTCGGGACGGGCACGGGGCCGCACCCGGCGTCACCGCAGCCGGGCCGGCTCCCCGTCGTCCGGTTGAGCCTGGCCCGGTGGAGCGAGCGCGTGGTGTGCGCCGTACGCGATCCGAGCAGCGAAGGCCCGGTCGCCAGAACGCCGGACTGGGTCGCGGAGTCCGGCAGAGGGCTGCACCTGGTCGCCTCGTGCAGCGAGACGTGGGGATGGCACCCGCTGACGGGGGTCGGCAAGGTGGTGTGGGCGCTCTTCCCGGCATCGCCGGTTTGAGCTACGTTCAGATCTGACGGAGGATCAATTCTCCTCCGCCCTACGGGCCTTCTACGGCTCGATGAGATGGTCGAACTCGCCGTCCTTCACCCCGAGCAGCAACGCCTCGATCTCTGCGCGCGTATATATCAGTGCGGGGCCCTCGGGGAACCGTGAGTTGCGCACGGCGACATCCCCGTCCGGCAGCCGTGCGAACTCCACACACGTGCCCTGGGAGTTGCTGTGCCGGCTCTTCTGCCACACGACGTCCCGGAGCTGCGACGCTGCCATGCCGTTGAACCTGGCTCGCACACGGACCTCCCAGGACGCGCAAGTCTCCCCGGCGGGAGATGATACCGCCATGCACATGCAGACGCCCGTGCATATGCGCGTGCAACACGCCAAAGGCGTGCCGACGCGGGCTCCCCGCCCGCGACGCACGCGAGGGCGTGGTTCATCTCGCCGACGTGATCCGGGGATCGAGGACACGGCACAGCCGGTAGGCGACCGGGGTGAACCCGATCGCCGGCCAGTGCCCGGCCGCCAGGGGCGAGGCCGTCGGCCAGCCGGCCGTGACGTACCGGTAACCGCGGTCGTACGCCCAGGCCAGGGCGGTCGCCAGCAGCACCCGGCTCACCCCCTCGCCGCGCGACGACGGCTCGACGTAGGCCTCGGCGAGCTCCACCGCCGCCTGCGGTACGAAGGGTCCGGGGGCGGCCGGGACGAGCACCACCATGCCGGTCTCCTCGCCCCGGCGCACCGCCAGCCACGCGGCGCTTCGCGGGTCGGCCAGGGCGTCGGCGTACCGGGTGCGCAGTGCGGCCAGGACGTCCTCGGACTGCGGCTGGAACACCGCGGACTGCCGTCGGGCGGTCGCCGAGTCGGCGGCCATGCGGCCGACCGGGCCGAGGTCGGCGGGGCCGGCGCGGCGGATGGCGAGCCCCTCGACCCCGCGGGGCTGGCGCCCGCTGGCCTTGACCGGCATCACGCCCCTGATGTGCTCCAGGCCGAAGCCGAGCCGGAACCACGCCATCGCCACGGTGTCGTCGGCGGGCAGCTCCACGTGGTGCACGAACCGGCCCAGGGCGACGAGGCGTTCGGCCACGGGTGCGTACAACTCCCTGATCGCGTCCGCCTCGTGGCCGGGGTGGAGGGCGTGGCCGCCGGGCGCGATCAGGGCGGAGCCGGGATGGGCGTGGTGGCCGGCCTCCTCGGCGGCGCCCGGGGTGCGCGGGGTCGCGGCGAGGTAGCCCAGGAACCTGCCGCGGCTGCCGCGCGCGGTGACGGCCTCGACGCCGGGGCGGGCGAGCAGCGCCGCGATCAGCTCCTCACCGCGCGGACCGCCCAGGGAGGCGCCGCGGGGTCTGGGGACCTGCGCGTACCAGCGGTCGAGGAGTGCGGCGGACTCGGGGACGTGCTCGGCCGACATCGGCGCGATGGCGAGGCTCATGGTGCGACCGGACGCTAACCGGCCGCGGACCCCGCCTGCAAGACCCGGCGGCCTTCCCAGTGGCCTTCGGTGTGCCCTTCGGAGCACTGGGAGTGCGAACCGTTCCCGGTGGGCAGCGCCCGCCCCAGGCACACGCTGAGCGGTTCGTCGCGGTAGATCCCGAACTTGGACACCGCCGTGTAGCCGCAACTCCGGTACAGCGCGAGGGCCTCGGGCTGCCGGGACCCGCTCTCCAGCACCATCCGCAGCCGGCCGGCGGCCGCCGCGTCGGCCTCCAGTTCGGCCAGGATCCTGCGGGCCAGGCCGCGCCCGCGCGCCTCGGGCACCACGTACATGCGCTTGAGCTCGGCGTCGCCGTCGGCGTATCCCTCGGGCGAGGCGTCCATCGCCCGCCAGCCGCCGGTGGCCACCGGCTCGCCGTCGTGGTAGCACACGAGGAAGCAGCCCCGGGGCGGAGCGAACTGCTCGGGGTCCACCGGAGTCCGGTCCCGGTCTCCGTACCTTTCGATGTACTCCCGCTGCACCCGCTCGGTCAGCAGTACCGCGTCGGGGTGGTCGTAGCGCACACGTCGAAGGTCCATCCCGGCATGGTACGGGGGTGCGGGGCGCACCGGACCGCCCGGTATGGTCTGCGGGTGCTTACTGTGACCACCGCCAACGTCAACGGAGTGCGTGCCGCCGCCAAGAAGGGGTTCCTGCCCTGGCTGGCGCAGACCGCCGCCGACGTGGTCTGCCTCCAGGAGGTCCGCGCCGAGCCCGACCAGCTCCCCGTCGAGGTGCGGGAGCCGGCCGGCCGGCACGCCGTGCACGCCCCGGCCGCGGCCAAGGGGCGAGCCGGGGTCGGCGTGCTGTCACGGCGTGAGCCGGAAGGGGTGCGCGTCGGGTTCGGGTCGGCCGAGTTCGACGCCTCCGGCCGGTACGTCGAGGTGGACCTGCCGGGCGTGACGGTGGCCAGCCTCTACCTGCCCTCGGGCGAGGTCGGCACCGAACGTCAGGCGGAGAAGGAGCGCTTCATGGCGGAGTTCGCCGCCCACCTCGCCGTGCTGCGGGAGAAGGCCGCCGCCGACGGCCGGGAGGTGCTGGTGTGCGGCGACTGGAACATCGCGCACCGCGAGGCCGACCTGAAGAACTGGAAGGCCAACACCAAGAAGGCCGGCTTCCTGCCCGAGGAGCGCGCCTGGCTCTCGCGCGTCTTCGACGACGTCGGCTACGTCGACGTGGTCCGCGCCCTGCACCCGGACGCCGACGGCCCGTACTCGTGGTGGTCCTACCGCGGTCGCGCGTTCGACAACGACGCCGGCTGGCGGATCGACTACCACGTCGCCACCCCGGGGCTCGCCGGGCGGGCGGTCTCCGCGGTGGTCGAGAGGGCGGCGTCGTACGACACCCGGTGGTCCGACCACGCGCCGGTGACGGTGGTCTACGAGCTCTAGCGGCGGGCGTCACCGGATGGCTACGGGATGGGGGTCCCGTGAAGGTGACTTGTCATGCCCTTGACGAAGCGCGAGGTCACGCTGCATGGTCGGGGGCGCACACCCCCTATCTGACACGGCGTCAGCTGTCTGCGCGACCCCGTGTCGGCTCGACGGGGAGCCCCCACCACGCCAGGAGGCCCTATGGACCGCCGCCCCCCGCGACCCGCCGACCGCCCCTCCCCGCGCAGAACCCGTGCCCGCCGGGTCGTGGCGCTGCTGACCGCGGTGCTCACTCTCGTCGGCATGGCGACGATGGCGGGGGCAGCCGCGGCCACTCCCGCGCCGCGCTCCCCCGCCGCTTCCGCTTCGGCGGTCGGTTTCGGCTGCGCCCGTCCCGCCCATGCCGGGCTCGCCCGCTGCTTCGGGATGATGCGCACCCATCACGTCTCCCGCGGCCGGACGGCCCCGCTGACCACCGGTTCCCCGACGACCTCCGGCTTCGTGCCGTCCGACCTGCGGGCCGCCTACCACCTGGCCGGGACCTCCGGCGCGGGCCGCACGGTGGCGATTGTGGACGCCCAGGACGACCCGAACGCCGAGTCCGACCTCGCCGCCTACCGCAGCGCCTATGGACTGCCGGCCTGCTCCACGGCGAACCACTGTTTCCACAAGGTCAACCAGAGCGGGCAGGCGTCACCGCTGCCCGCCGGTGACTACGGGTGGGCCGAGGAGATCAGCCTCGACCTCGACATGGTCTCGGCCACCTGCCCCGACTGCCGCATCCTGCTCGTCGAGGCGAACTCGGCGAACAGCGACGACCTGGGGACCGCGGAGGACCAGGCCGCCGCCACACCCGGGGTGGTCGCGATATCCAACAGCTGGGGCGGGGCGGAGGACACCACGATCGCGGCGGCCGACCGCCACTTCGACCACCCCGGCATCGCCGTCACCGCCAGCTCCGGCGACTCGGGCTACGGCGTGTCGTGGCCGGCCTCCTCGCCGTACGTCACCGCGGTCGGCGGGACCTCGCTGAGCAGGGCGTCCAACGCCCGCGGCTGGACCGAGAGCGCCTGGGGCTCCTCCTCCGGCGGCAGCGGCGCGGGATCGGGGTGCTCGGCGTACGAGGCCAAGCCGTCCTGGCAGCACGACACCGGGTGCGCCAAGCGCACGGTGGCCGATGTCTCCGCGGTCGCCGACCCGGCCACCGGCGTCGCCGTCCACGACACCTACAACAGCTGCGGCGGCGGCGCGTGGTGCGACCTGCTCCTCTCGATCGGGGCCGCCCAGGGCGCCGACGGGTGGGTCGAGGTCGGCGGCACCAGCGCCTCGTCGCCGATCATCGCGAGCGTCTACGCCCTGGCCGGGAACACCGGCTCCGTGACGTACGGCTCGTACCCCTACAGCCACGCCTCGGCGCTCAACGACGTCACCACGGGCGCCAACGGCAGCTGCGGCGGGAGCTATCTGTGCACGGCGGGACCGGGGTACGACGGTCCCACGGGGCTCGGCACGCCGAACGGCACCGCAGCCTTCTGACGCTCCGTCGGCCGAGTCGACCGCGCCCGCCCTCCGCCCGGCAGGGGAACCCGCCCCGGGCGGAGGGTGGGCGGGCGCGGTCGCGTCAGCGCCGCGGTCAGCGCTGCTCGAAGAGGGCGACGAGATCGTCCTTGCCGAACATCCGGGCGGTCTCCAGGGCCGACGGGGTGCCCGCCGTCGGATCGGCGCCGCCGTCCAGCAGTGCCTGGATCACCGCCCGCTCTCCCTTGAAGACGGCCCCGGCCAGCGGGGTCTGGCCGCGGTCGTTGAGCCGGTCGGGGTCGGCGCCGCGGTCGAGCAGCGCGGTGACGGCGGCGGCGTGGCCGTGGTAGGCGGCGAGCATGACCAGCGTGTCGCCCTTGTCGTTGGCGAGGTTCGCCGGCACCCCGGCGTCGACGTAGGCGGCGAGGGTGTCGGTGGCGCCCTGCCGGGCGAGGTCGAAGACCTTGGCGGCGAGTTGCAGCACCTCGGGGTCGTGCGCGGGCTCGCCCTCGTGCCCGTGGCCGGCGGATCCGGGGCCGTGAGTGGGGTCGGTCATACGTCGTCGGCTCCTGCGTCGGATTGCGGTTCGTGCCGCCCCACCCTACGTACCGTCAGTCCGCGGCACATCCCGCGAACGGCCGCCCCGCCGGGGAGCCGTCGGGCGCGGGGTGGGTGTCGCGCAGCGTGAAGGCGAACGGCGTCGGTCCGTGTTCGCGCAGCCAGAGCAGGCGCTCCTCGGCCTCGGCGACCGTCGGCCGGTGCCCGGCGGGCACCCACCACAGCACGGTCATGGCCTCCTGGACGCGCTCGAACCACTCCCGGCGGCGGCGCAGCACCTCGCGGTGGGCCGGGAGGTACATGAAGGCGTTCAGGGCGTCGGCGTCCCGCCACACGGACATGTTGACGATCAGCCCGCTGTCGCCGAAGACCGGGACGTCGGTGGCGTTGCCCTGGTCCCCCTGGAGCCGCCAGACGAAGCCGTCGGCGGCGTCGGCGATCGCGTTCACCGGGTCGAGCGCGGCGACGAAGTCGGCCAGTTGCGGCGAGTCGAGCGGGGCCTTCAGGCGGGCGATGTTGACCTGGGCGAGCTGGTGGGAGCCGGGCGCACCGGAGGCGGAGACCATGGGCGCACCCTAGCGGCCAGGTCACTCGGACGGGGGACTTTTCCACTCGCACGGCGGCGGCTCACACATGCCTCACCGGTGTAGGGCAATGATCCCGCCGCCGCCTCTTTTGCGCGGCTCACCGAGTGATAGCACCTAGACATCTCCCCATATATCACCCGAATGACGCCTTTAATCGATTATTACTCTTTGTGACTCTGGAAGAACTCATGGTGACCGTCCCCATCACACAGGAGAAACCCCTATGATCCTGTCCATTTCGGGCGTCGTTCTGCTCGGCGTCATCGCGTTCCTGTTCTTCCGCAAGGACGGGCTGAAGGTCTCCCACGCCCTCGTCTGCTCGCTCTTCGGCTTCTACCTGGCAGGCACCGCCATCGCACCCAGCATCAAGGCGGGCGGGCAGAGCCTGGCCAGCCTGCTCGGCGGGATCAAGCTGTAGCTCCGGCCGGTCGGCGGCGGGCGGCCTGCGTACGTGGGACACGGCGCCGCCGCCCGGCCCTCGCGCCGCCGACTCGACGGCTCGAACGACTCGACGGCTCAGGGCCGCTCGTGCGGCGCCCACGACGGCGGTACCGCTCCCGCCGGGGTCGTCGGGGATCGCCGGCCCGTCGCATCACCCGGTCCCGGCGGGGCCCGCAAGGCGCCGCCGGGACCGCAGTCGATCCTCCGCCACTTCCAACCCGTCCTCCCTGGAGTCCACGTGGCCCGGCGCCCCCTTTCCAGCATCCTGAACCTGCTGCCGTCGCCGGCCGGCGGCCGTGACGCGGTGCGTGCAGCCACCGCCAACGCCACCGACGTCCTCCACCCGCTGATCACCATCAGCCGGGGCCTGCGGTGCCAGGCGGCCTGGTTGCGGGCCTGGTGGAGCAGGGCGCCCAAGGACCGGCGGGGTCCGACCCTCTTCCTCGCCGCGTCCGGTGTCTTCGTCGTCGCACTGCTGCCCTACGGGCCGCTGCTGGCGGTGATCGCCCTGATGGGGTCAGCCGCGTGGGCGGGCCGGGAGCGCCCCGCGGCGTCGTCGGGGCCGAGCCAGGCCGAGGCCGCCAGGCTGCGCTCGCTCTACGAGGCGCTCGTGCCGTACCTGTCGCTCCCCGAGGACCCCAAGCCGCTCTACACCCCAGAGGGCGACTGGCGTGCGGCCTTCACGTCGTTCGAGTTCGAAGGCGGGCGGCTGACGCGGCTGATGCTGCGCTATCCGGCCTACTTCACCGACGGCGAGCCGCAGTCGCGCGCGCGGATCGAGCAGTTGCTGCACGCCAAGGCCGGGCGGGGCCGCGAGTGCCGCTTCGACTGGAACGAGGAGGAGAACCGCCTCACGTTCCTCGCCCTGCAACCCCTGACCACCGACATCGTCGCGCAGCGGTTCGTGACCGGGCCGGGCGAGACGATCCTGGGCTTCACCGACGACGCCGACGTCCAGCGCACGATCCCGGTCGTCTACGGCGACGCGAAGCGGGACGTCGCACCCGTGGTGTGGCGCACCGGTCCGCGTTCCACCGAGCCGCACCTGCTCGCGGCCGGAATGCCGGGCGGCGGCACGACCACGCTGCTGCGCTCGGTCGCCCTGCAGGGCCTGCACCAGGGGGACCTGCTGGTGGTCGACGGCAGCGGGACCGGTGAGTACGCGTTCCTGACCGGGCGCCCGGGCGTCCTGGCCGTGGAGAACGGGCTCGCGGGCGCGCTGGCGGCGCTGGAGTGGGCCACCCACGAGACGCAGCGGCGGCTGATCGCCCACAACCGGGCCCGGCAGACCGGGCGGCCGGCGCCGGAGGACACCCGACGGCCGCTGTGGATCGTCTTCGACCGCCCGAGCGCGCTGGCCCAGCTCGCCCAGGCCGAGGGGCGGCCCGATCCGCAGGAACTGCTGGAGGTGCCCCTGCGGCACGGCAGGGCCGCGGGGGTGGCCGTGGCCATCGCCGACCAGGTCGACGCCGTCGCCGCCCTCAGTCCCGCGGTGCACGGCCACGCCCGGGCCCGGGTGCTGCTCGGCGCGACGACGGTCGAGCAGGCCCGCGCGTTCCTCGGCGCGCCGCCGCGGACCACGCTCGCCCCCCGCACCCCGCCGGGCCGCGGCTACGCCCGGCTCGGCGACGGACCGGTCCACCGCCTTCAGGTGCCGGCCACCCCCGACCCCCACGACGAGGACACGGTCCCCGGCCACCGCGCGGCGGTGCTGTCACTGCTGCCCGGTCCGCCGCCGGGCGCGCCCCCGGTCAGCATGGTGAAGACGGCACCGCGGGCGGCGTTCCCGGGGGCCTCCCGGCAGCCGGCCGAGGTCGCCGAGGGCTAGCCGGGACAGCGGCCCGGCACCCGTCACCCGGCTCACGCGACCAGCGAGCCGCCCGAGTGCAGGTCGATCGGGCCGCCGGAGCGTACGGCCTCGGCGGCGGCGGCGAGGCGGGCGACCGCTTCGTCGGCCACGGCACCGCCGACGCAGAACGGCAGCCGGACGTACCCCTCGAAGGCGCCGTCCACGCCGAATCGGGTGCCGGCCGGGACCCGTACACCGAACTGCTCCCCGGCCACCGCGACGCGGGAGCCGGACAGCCCCCCGGTGCGCACCCACATCGTCAGCCCGCCGGACGGCACGTCGAAGTCCCAGTCGGGGACGCGGCGGCGCAACGCCTCGACGAGGGCGTCGCAGTTGGCCCGGGCCAGGGCGCGGCGCACGGCGGCGGCCTGCGACCACCCCTCACCGCGCAACAGCCAGACCACGGCGAGCTGCTCGACCACCGGCGACCCGAGGTCGAGGTAGGCGCGGGCGGCCACCATCCGGCGCACCACGTCGGGGGTGGCGCGGACCCAGCCGATGCGCATGCCCTGCCAGAACGCCTTGCTGGCGGAGCCGACGGTCACCACCGTGCCGCCGCCGCGGTCGTAGGACGCGAGGGGGCGCGGCATGGGCTGCTCGGCGTCGAAGGCGAGCTCGGCCATGGTCTCGTCGGCGACCAGGACGACGCCCGCGGCACGGACGGCCTCGACCAGTTCGCGGCGCTGGTCGTCGCCGACGAGGGCGCCGGTCGGGTTGTGGAAGTCCGGGATCAGGTAGGCCATGCGCGGCGCCGCGTCCCGCAGCACGCGCCGCCAGGCGGCCAGGTCCCATCCGCCCAGCCCCTCGGCCATGGCGACCGGGACGAGCCGGGCGCCGTTCTCGCGGAAGAGCTGGAGGACGTTGGCGTAGCTGGGGGCCTCCACCGCGATGCGCTCCCCGCGGCCGGCGAAGAGCCGGAAGGCCGCGGCCGCGGCGCCCATCGCCCCGGTGGTCACCATGATCTGCTCGGGCATGGTGGGCACGCCGCGTGCGGTGTAGTGGTCGGCGATGGCCTCGCGCAGCGGCGGCAGCCCGGCCGGGAAGTCGCCGTGGGTCGCGGCGAACGCGGGCAGCTCCGGCAGGGCGCCCTCGACCGCGCGGGTGAGCCAGGGCTCGGGTGCGGGAAGGGCCGCGATGCCCAGGTCGATCACGGATGCGGCGGCCTCGGGCGGAAGCGGTTCCAGGCCGCCCGCGGGGACCGCCCGGCCGCCCGGCACCGTCGTCCAACTCCCGGCGCCGCGGCGGGACTTGACGAATCCGTCGGCGCGCAGCGCCTCGTAGGCGGCGGCGACCGTGGTGCGGCTGAGGCCCAGGGCGCCCGCGAGTTCACGCTCGGCGGGCAGCCGCGCCGCCACGGGCACCCGGCCTTCGAGCACCAGCAGCCGCACCCCGTCGGCCAGGCCGCGGTAGGCGGGGATCCTGCGGCCGTCGGCCCGGCCGTCACCGCCGCCGGGATGTCCGGCGCGCGGTGCGAGCAGCCGGGCGAGCTGCGCGGCGCTCACCGTGGCGGTCCACTGAGCCATCCGTATCAGTCCACCTTCCGCCGATTGGCTGTGAAATTGGCTCACTCTCCTGCCTCAGAGTGTCACGACACCGGCCAATCTCTCCAGAGGGGGATCCGCTTTGCCTGCATTGCCCTGGACGTCGATCTCGTCGATTCCCGCCGCCCGCCGCCTGGTCCATCTGTACGCGGGGCTGGCGCTCTACGGCGCGAGTGCCGCCCTCCAACTGCGAGCGGGGCTCGGGCTCGACCCGTGGGACGTCTTCCACCAGGGCGTCTCGCGGCATATGGGGCTCAGCATCGGCACGGTGTCGATCGCCGTGGGCGCGGCCGTGCTCGTGCTGTGGTGGCCGCTGCGGCAGCGCCCGGGGCTGGGCACGGTCTCCAACGTGTTCGTGGTCGGCCTGTCGCTCGACGCCGCCTTGCGGGTGCTGCCCGCCGCGCACGGGCTGCTCGCGCAGGTGCCGCTGCTGGTGGCCGGGATCGTGCTGAACGGCGCCGCCACCGGCCTGTACATCTCCGCGGGCCTGGGGCCGGGCCCGCGCGACGGCCTGATGACCGGGGTCCACCGGCGCACCGGCCGGTCGATCCGCCTGGTGCGCACCGCGCTGGAGGTGACCCTGCTGGTCACCGGCTGCCTGCTGGGCGGCTCGGC
>CAYNNX010000037.1:23185-29304 GCA_964398515.1 uncultured Streptantibioticus sp.
TCGGCGGGCCTCGGCACGGTGGCCTACGCCCTGGCTATCGGCCCGCTCGCCCAGCTCTTCCTGCGGCTGTTCGCCCTCCCGGCGACCGGCGGCGGGCGGACCGCGGCGCAGGGAGCGGCTGCGGCCGCGGAGTCCGCCGTGGCCTGCGGGTGAGCGGCACGCGCATACTTCCCTCGTGACCGCAAGCCGCGCGGTGGCACCGCGCCACCCCTTCCTCGACCACCCCGGGCCGCTGGCGTTCGCCCATCGCGGCGGTGCCGCGGACGGGCTGGAGAACACGCTCACCGCCTTCCGGCGCGCGGTGGACCTCGGCTACCGCTATCTGGAGACCGACGTCCACGCCACCTCCGACGGAGTGCTGGTCGCCTTCCACGACGCCACACTGGACCGGGTCACCGACGCGTCCGGCGCCATCGCCGACCTGCCCTGGCGGGAGGTCCGGCGGGCCAGGGTCGCCGGGCTCGAACCGGTGCCGCTCTTCGAGGAACTGCTCGACGCCTTCCCGCAGGCCCGGTTCAACGTGGACGTCAAGGTGGCCGCGGCCGTCGACCCGCTGGTCACCGCGATCGCCCGGGCGGACGCCTGGGACCGGGTGTGCGTGGGCTCCTTCTCGCAGGCCCGGGTGGCCCGGGCGCGGGCGCTGGCCGGCCCCGGGCTGGCGACCTCCCTCGGCACCCGCGGGGTGGCGGCGCTGCGGCTGCTCAGCTACGGCGGCCGCGGGCTCCCCGCGTTCGGCGCCCGCGCCGCGGTGTGCGTGCAGGTCCCCGAGACCCACGCGGGGGTGCGCGTGGTGGACCGCACCTTCCTGCGGGCCGCGCACCGCCGCGGGCTCCAGGTGCACGTGTGGACGGTGAACGACCGCGACCGCATGGCGGCGCTGCTGGACCTGGGCGTGGATGGCATCATGACCGATCACATCGAGACGCTGCGTGCCGTGCTGACCGAGCGGGGAGCGTGGGCGGGCCCGAGCTGACCGGCGCGCGGCGCTCGCAGACGGGGAAGAGGCAGGGGGAGGCCGTGAGCGGCACCGGAGCACGGACAGTGGCGGACGGGACGGAAGGCGGGCCGGACACGCGGGCCGACGCGCAGCTGCGCGAGCGGCGGCGCGAACAACACGGCTGGTACGTCTACGACTTCGCGATCACGGTCTTCTCGACGAGCGTGATCACCGTCTTCCTCGGCCCCTACCTGACGAGCGTGGCCAAGGCCGCCGCCGACGCGCACGGATACGTGCATCCGCTGGGCGTTCCGGTGCGCGCCGGGTCGTTCTTCGCGTACGCGGTCTCGGCGTCGGTGCTGCTGTCGGTGCTGGTGATGCCGCTGGCGGGGGCGGTGGCGGACCACACCGGGCGCAAGAAGCCGGTCATGGGGTTCTTCGCGTATCTCGGCTCGGCGGCGACGGCCGCGATGTTCCTCCTGGACGGGCATCGCTATCTGCTCGGCGGCGCGCTGCTGATCGTGGCCAACGTCAGCTATGCCGCCTCGGTCGCCGTCTACGACGCCTTCCTGCCGCAGATCGCCACGCCCGAGGAGCGGGACATGGTCTCCTCCCGCGGCTGGGCCAGCGGTTACGTGGCCGGGGCCGGGGTGCTGGTGGCCGATCTCGCGCTCTTCCTCGGCCACGACTCCCTCGGCGTCTCGCAGGGCGTGGCGGTGCGGATCTGCCTGGCGTCCGCGGGGTTGTGGTGGGCGGTGTTCGCCATCGTCCCGCTGCGGCGGCTGCGCGAGCGTCCCGCGCCCGGGGTGGCCGGCCGCGCCTCGCTCCCGGCGGGCCTGCGCCAACTCCTGGCCACCTTCCGGGAACTGCGCCGGCACCCGCTGGCGTTGAGCTTTCTGCTGGCCTACCTGATCTACAACGACGGCGTGCAGACGGTGATCTCGCAGGCGTCGCTGTACGGCTCGCAGGAACTCGGGCTGGGCCAGACGACGTTGATCGGCGCGGTGCTGCTGGTGCAGGTGCTGGCGGTGGCGGGGGCGTTGCTGCTGGGGAGGCTGGCGGGGCGGTTCGGCGCGAAGCGGACACTTCTCGGGTCGCTGGTGGCGTGGACGGTGACGGTGGGTGCGGGGTATTTCCTTCCCGCGGGCCGGCCGGTGTGGTTCTTCGTCCTCGCGGCGGCGATCGGCATGGTGATGGGCGGCAGCCAGGCGCTGTCGCGGTCGCTGTTCTCGCGGCTGGTGCCGGCCGGCAAGGAGGCCGAGTACTTCGCGGTGTACCAGGTGAGCGACCGCGGGACCAGCTGGCTCGGTCCACTGCTGTTCGGTTTGGCGTTCCAGCTGACCGGGGACTACCGGATCGCCATCGTCTCGCTGGTGATCTTCTTCGTGGTCGGCTTCACGGCCCTGGTGAGGGTTCCGGTCGACTCGGGCCCGGCGATCGTCGGCCGTCCGGCAGCCGATCCGATTTAGGCCCGGGAAGCGCGGGGCGGTAGTGTACGCCGTTGACCGGCCGGATGGACCGTTACTGCGCGCTAATGACAGGGAAACCATGGGTGATTTCTCCCGTCAGGTGTGACAAAACGGGCGGCGGCGGGTACAAAAAGGGGCGGCACGACGGGCGACGCATGTTCCGAACGGGAATCTTTACCGCCGACCGGACGTTGACCGGATGACGACGACAGCGACACCTGTCCTGTGGGCGACAAGCCCGGGAGGCACGATTCATGAGTGAGCGAGCTCTCCGCGGCACGCGACTCGGGGCCACCAGCTACGAGACCGACCGCGGCATCGATCTGGCCCCGCGCCAGACGGTGGAGTACGCATGTCCGAACGGCCATCGATTCGAGATGCCGTTCTCTATGGAGGCCGAGATTCCCCCGGAGTGGGAGTGCCGCGCCTGCGGTGCCACCGCTTTGCTGGTGAACGGAGAGGGCCCCGAGGAAAAGAAGATCAAGCCCGCGCGTACGCACTGGGACATGCTGATGGAGCGGCGTACTCGCGAGGAGCTGGAAGAGGTACTGGCCGAGCGGCTCGCGGTGCTGCGTTCCGGCGGCATGAACATCGCGGTGCATCCGCGGGACAACCGCAAGAGCGCCTGACGCTCGTGCGCCACGCGCGCCGACCGGTTCGGAGACGGCGTGGGCGGCGGCACACTCGCTGTGCCGCCGCCCACGCCGTCTCCGGCTCTTTGCGGCCCGTGCCCCAAGCCGTCGGCGCGCCTCAGGGCGTCAGCGGCGGACGCGAAGCACCGTCCGGGCTCGACGGGGGCTCCCCTGCGGGCTCGTCCTCGCGGATCACCTCGCCCTGCACGACCTTCCCGTCCGGCCACCGCATCCTCGCCTGCTGGTAGGCGCCGCCGAACGATCCGGGGGCGTACTGCAGCCTGCGGCCGCGCAGCAGCCTGGCGGAGGCCCGGCCCATCAGCCTGCCGGTGGGCGGGAAGAGGCACAGCAGCCCGAGGACGTCCGAGAGCAGTCCCGGCACCATCAGCAGCACGCCGCCCAGCATGGCGAGCCCCGCGCCGGTCGTCTCCTCCCCCGGTTCCGGGCTTCCGGCCCGCACCGAGGTCGCCAGGGTGCGCCACGCCCGGCGCCCAGCCCGTTTCACCGCCGCCCCGCCGAGCACGAATCCGGCCAGCAGAAGCAGCAGCACGGTGAAGCCGCCCGCCGCCTCGGCGACCACGGTGAGCAGCCAGATCTCCAGTACCGCCCACGCGGCCACGGCCAGCGGCACGAGCGTGCGCGCGCGGGACCGGCCGGGTCGTATGGTGCGGCGGTTCGGGTCGGGTGCGCCGAAAGTCATGCGTCAATTGTGCCTGGCCCGCGAAGACGCCTGTCGATCAAGGTGTCGATCGACGTCCGGTCCGCAGCCGGTCACCCCTTGTGGCGACGCAGTCGGCCGACTCGGGAGCCCACGCCCCACGTCGTGACCCGCCACAGCGCCTCGGCGACGATGCTGCGGCTCATCTTGCTGTCGCCGCGCTCGCGCTCGACGAAGGTGATCGGCACCTCCACCACGTGGAAGCCCTTCTTGTGCGCCCGCCAGGCGAGGTCGACCTGGAAGCAGTAGCCGGCCGAGGCGACCTCGTCCATGCCCAGGCCCTGCAGCGTCTCCCGGCGGAACGCCCGGTAGCCGCCGGTCACGTCGCGCATCGGCACGCCCAGCATCAGCCGCGAGTAGGTGCTGCCGCCGCGGGAGAGGAACTCACGCGACTTGGGCCAGTTGACCACCCGGCCGCCGGGGATCCAGCGCGAGCCCAGCACCAGGTCGGCGCCCTTGAGGGCGGTCAGCAGCCGGGGCAGCTCCTCGGGCTGGTGGGAGCCGTCGGCGTCCATCTCCACCAGCACGCCGTAGCCGTGCTCGATGCCCCAGCGGAAGCCCGCGAGGTAGGCGGCGCCCAGCCCTTCCTTGCCCTTGCGGTGCAGCACGTGGACGTGGTCGTCCTCGCCGGAGAGCTCGTCCGCCAGCTTGCCCGTCCCGTCGGGGCTGTTGTCGTCGGCGACCAGCACGTGCGCCTCCGGTACGGACGCCCGCACCCGGGAGACGATCGGCGCGATGATCTCAGCCTCGTTGAAGGTCGGAATGATCACCAGCACCGTGCCGAGCGGACCGGACCGCCTCCCCTGGGTGTCGCCCTGGGAGACCCCTGCGTCGTTCACTGCTTCCCCTTATCCTCCGTGCGTCCCCGCCGGCCCGGCCGGATAGCGGCGGCGCAGGACAGGAGCCCCACGATAGCGAGGGTCCACTCGGGTGCCGCGCCTACCCGGTCCGCCACGGTGGTGCCGTCACGCAGAGGGACGTCGGCGTTGAGCACCGCCCGGGTGAACTCCTCGCTGCGCTGCTTGACGGTCCCGTCGGGCTCCACGACCGCGCTGATGCCGCTGGTGGCGGCGGTGACCACCGCCCGGCCGTGCTCGACCGCGCGCAGCCGGTACATCGCGAGCTGCTGCTCCGGTTGACCGGTTCGCCCGTACGTGGCGTTGTTGGTCTGGACGACGATCGCCCGGGCGCCGGCGTTGACGGTGTCGCGCACGATCCCGTCGTACGCCACCTCGAAGCAGATCACGTCGCCGAGGCGGGCCGGGCCCATCGTCATCACGCCGGTGTGCCGGCCCGGGTAGAAGTCGCGCGGGATCGCGCCGAGCCGGTGGATGACCTTGGTGAGCTCCTTGCGGAACGGCACGTACTCGCCGAACGGCACCGGGTGCTGCTTGGTGTAGGAGGAGCCGGGGCCGTTCACCGGGTCCCAGACGATGCCCTCGTTCTGCACGTGGTCGGCGTCGGGCCCCTCGACCAGCACGCCGACGAGCACCGGGACGCCGACGGCCCGCACGGCCTCGGTGATCCGGTCGTAGGCCTGCGGGTAGGTGAAGGGGTCGAGGTCGGAGGAGTTCTCCGGCCAGATCACCAGGTCCGGCCTGGGCACCCGGCCCGCCCTGATGTCCTGGGCGAGTCTCAAGGTGGCCCCGACGTGGTTGTCGAGGATCTGCAGCGGGCGGCCGAGGAAGTGCATGCCGGGCTGCTGGACGTTGCCCTGCACGACCGCGACGCGCACCCCGCCGTCGGCCTTCACGGGCACGGGGACGGCGTACCCGCACACCCCGACGAGGGCGGCGAGGACGAGCGCGCCCGCGGCCGTGAGCGTGCCGCGCCGGTCCCGCGCGCCACGCAGCCGCCACAGCGCGATCGCGGTCGCCGCCAGCATCCCGCCGGCCAGTGCGACGGCGAAGCTCACCAGCGGCGCCCCACCGAGCGCCGCCAGCGGGGTGAAGGGCGAGCCGGTGTTGGCGAACGCCAGCCGTCCCCACGGGAAGCCGCCGAACGGCAGCCGGTCGCGCAGCAGCTCCTCGCCGACCCACAGGCAGGCCCCCCACAGCGGCCAGGCGGGCAGCCGTGCGGTGACCGCGAGGGCGGCGCCCAGGAGCACGAAGAAGGCCGCCTCGATGGCGGCCAGGCCGACGACCGCGTCCCAGCCGACCACGTGCAGCCACTGCAGGAGCCAGATGAAGAACGGCCAGCCGAAGGCGAAGCCGGTCCAGGCGCCCTGGCGGGCGGTGCGCCCGCGGGTGAGCAGGGCGAGGGCGGCCACGGCCAGGAGCGAGAGCGGCCACAGGTCGTAGGGCGGGAAGGCCGCGGCCAGGGCGAGGCCGGCGGCCGCGGCGGCGGCCGTGCGCCGCCAGTCC
>CAYNNX010000038.1:0-23763 GCA_964398515.1 uncultured Streptantibioticus sp.
GGCGGCCCTCGCTGCGGGAGAGGTGGTGCAGGTCGGCCATGAGGAGCATGTTCTCCTCGCCGGTGATCAGCCCGTCGACGGCGGAGAACTGCCCGGTGACGCCGATCGCGGCGCGCACCCCGTCCGGTGACGTGGCGATGTCGTGGCCCGCTACCTGGGCCTGCCCGCCGTCGGCGGTGATGAGTGTGGACAGGATCTTCACGGCGGTGGTCTTGCCGGCGCCGTTGGGTCCGAGCAGCGCGAACACGGACCCGGCCGGGATACGCAGATCGATGCCGTCGAGGACGGTCTTGTCGCCGTACGACTTGCGCAGACCGACGGCGGAGACGGCGGCCGGTGACGGGCGACCGTCGTCTCGACTGGGCGTGGGCATGACAAAAGATTGCATGGGGCCCTCCGTTCGAAGGCTGAAGTGGGTGGGGGATGGAGCCGGTTGAGGATGTGGCGCTCAGGCCTTGGCGCGGAGGATGTCGACGTTGCCGTACCGGGTGCGGGCGCGGACCTTGACGGTGTCCTCGGTCTCCTCCGGGGCCTCGGACGCGGTGAGCGTGTTGCGCACCTGGCCGGAGCCCGAGCTGACGTCGAGCCAGGCGGCCGTGCCCTCCCGGACGCCGATCTCGATGGCGCCGTAGGAGGTCTCCAACTGGACGGTGCCGCGAGCCACTTCGCCCACGCGCAGGGTGCCGTGGGCGGTGGTGGCGGTGACCGAGTCCTCGGCGCGCCGGATCTCGATGTCGCCGTTGGCGCCGCTCACCCGCAGCTCGCCGGTCGCGGCGCCGACGGTCGTGGTGCCGTGCGAGTTCTTCAGGACGGCGGGGCCGTCGACGAGACCGACGCGCAGGCTGCCGGAGCTGGTGGTGATCTCGGCCATGCCCTCGACCCGGTCCACGGTGATCGAGCCGTGCGACGCGGTCAGCTTCAGCGGGCCGGTCGTGTCGAGGCGGACGTCGCCGGACGAGGTCTTCACGCGGACCTCGCCGAGCCGGCCCTCGCCGAGCACCTGGGTCCAGGCGCCTGTCATGTCGATGCGCGAGCCCGTGGGCAGTTCGACCGTCACATCGACGGTGCCGGTGCGGCCGAGGCCGAACAGATTGGACTTGGGCGTCCTGACGGTCAGTACGCCGCTCGCGTACGTGACCTCGGTCTGGTCGGCCGCCCGCACGTCCAGGTCCTTCTTCGGGTCACGGGGCCGCACCTCGACGACGGTGTCGAGGCGGTCGCCCGCGGTGAACTGGATGGAACCGGCCTCCACGCGCGCCGTGGCCGAGATCGGTTCGGGAGTGTCGAAAGAAGGCATGGCTGTCCCGTCCTCATGGGTCTTTGGGGCGTCCCCGCTGGTGGGACGTGGTGTGGGTGAGGTGGTGCGGGCGGGGGCGCGGCTAGCGCGCCCAGCCCGTGAAGCTCTGTCCGATGGTCTGGGTCCTCTCCGACGTACGCGGCCGGGCGCCGCCGTCGACCGCGGCCGACACTGCGCGCACCAGCCACGCGTTGACGGACAGGCCCTCGCGACTCGCGGCCTCCTCGGCGCGGGCCTTGAGGTGGGCCGGCAGACGCAGGTTGACGCGGGCGGTGCCGCCCTCGTCGCCATCGGCCGGGGCCGGGGTCTTGAACGGTTCGACGGGCGCGGCCGGCTCCGCGGGGGCGCCGCCGGTGGGCGGCGGTGTCACCACGAAGTCGGGGTCGAGCCCGCGCAGCCGTACGTCGACCGACCCCGGGGCGAGTTCGCGGGTGATCTCGTCCATCGCGGCGGAGAGCACATTGAGCATGGTCAGACGAGTCGCCGACTCCAGGGGAGCGGTGAGCCTCTCGGCCAGCTCGCGGGCATCTTCCCCGCCGGCTTCGGCGGCCACCGCGAGTTCGCGGCGGAGGGTGTCGACATACGGGGTGAGGTCCATGACGCCATAGTGGCATCGTTATGGCGCCATGCGCAAGCCCGGTGGCGCCTTGTGTTGGGGTCACCTCAAGGACGGCCGCCCTACCTGCGGAAACGCGAAGAGGGCAACCCGAGTCATTGTGGAGCCATGCGTGCTCGTGTGCCTTTTGGGAGCTGGAATGGCGCCGGGCGACACCGGGTGGCGCCAAGTGGTGCCAGCCTGTGCCATGTGATGCCATGTTCTGTGGCAAGAAGGTGGCCTGCCGCCTCGGTGGCCGGGGCGTGGGCCTGGCCCTGCTGACCGCGCCGCTGGCCTCCACCGACGCCGATCTGGACCGTGCAGTCCGGGATCTTCCCGGAGAACGCCGCCAGCCTCGCTCTCCACACCCGGGCCGGCTTCCGGGTGGTCGGCACCCGCGAGCGCCTGGGCCGCCACATAGGGCGCCGGCGCGACGTCGTGCCCGTGGAGCGCCGCGGCCCCGCCGTCACCTGACCGCCTCTACAGCTCGGGCCGACGGCTCGCGCAGCGGGCGGCGCCCGGCCTCGACCGGGCGGAAGCACGCGTAGCGGCCGAGGAAGTCGATGTGGTCGAAGTGCAGCGGGGACGGGCGGGCGAGCAGGTCGTCGGTGAGGGGAAGCCGTCGGCGGCCAGTTGCCCGGCCCTCAACGCCGTGGTGCTGTGCTTTCTGGGGCGGCCGGCGGACCTCCCCTTCGGGGGCGGCGCGGCGCCCGGATGTCACCCGGGCAGCGAGAGCCCCGGCCGGTGACCATCCTGCCGACAGTGGGTGACGTCCATCGCAGGCGGCGAGTTCCCCGTCCGCGCTCGTCTGCGGCGCTGGCTGTATGCGGACGGCGGCGACGACTGCGTCGAGCACTCGGGTGGTTACGCGGAGGCGTTTCCGAGACCGCGCTACGCGTGTAGCCCTCGGCCCGGTCGGCAGGTTGCGGGCGGGCAGACGGCGAGGGGCAGCACCGCTGGTGCTGCCCCTCGCCGTCATGAGATGTCCGTAAGGGCGGGAGGGCTCAGTCCTTGAAGACGTCCTTCACCTTCTCACCGGCCTGCTTGAGGTCGCCCTTGGCCTGGTCACCCTTGCCGCGGGCCTTCAGTTCCTCGTCGTCGGTGGCACGACCGGCGGCTTCCTTCGCCTTGCCGCGGACCTTGTCGCCGACGTTGCGGGCCTTGTCTTCGGTACCCATGGCGGTGTTCCTCCATTTTTGCGGCGATTGGTGTGCAGTGACGCGCCTGCCCTGCTGCGGCGGGCTTACACATCGGCGGACCAGGTGTCCAGCGCGCGCCCGGGGAAGCGGCAGGTCGGCCGGGTCGTCGCGGGCCAGGTCGTCGTCGGGCGGGAGGATCCGAGGGTCAGGGCCGCCACCCGCGCGGACCCGAGGGTGCTTCACCCGCCTCGCGGACGGGGGCACTGCCCGCTCCCGCATGTTCAGCGTGATGACCGGTGCGTTCGGACAAGCGGCCGGCCATTACCTACCGAAGCCGCGGTCGCCGAGGACCGGGACGCCTGACCCGCGACAGCAGGTACCGACGACAGCAGGTACCGACGACAGCAGGTACCGACGACGGCAAGTGCAACGGCGGCACCCGCGACAGCAGGCGGACGGCCTGCCGCACGGCCGCAGTCGGCGGCGACCGGCAGTGTCGGCGGCGCCGTCGGTGCAACCACGTTTCGTCGGGCGACGAAGCATTCCGGCCGTACCGTGGCCGGGTGATAGCGATGATCTTCGAGTTCAGCATCGATCCCGACGACCGCGCCGCCGGTGAGGAGTACGCGCGGCAGTCGGCGCACCTGCGGGAGCTGGCCGCGGACGTGGACGGTTTCCACGGCATCGAGCGCTTCGCCAGTGAGCACCAGCCGGGCAGGTACCTCGCCGTCGGCTACTTCCGAGACGAGGCCGCCGTCACGGCCTGGCGCAACACCCCTGCCCACCGGCGCGCACAGGCCCTGGGGCGCCGCGGGTTGTTCACCGATTACCGGCTGCGGATGGCCGAGGTCATCCGCGACTACGGCCCGCACGACCGCGAGCAGGCACCGGCCGACAGCCGCCGGGCGCACGGCTGACAAACGGCTCGGGAACGGCTGAGAAGGAGAGCACAGCGTGTACGACCTGACGATCGACCTGGACGACCGGCCCGGAGCCCTGGCGGAACTGGGCGAGGCGGTAGGAGCTGCGGGGATCAGCGTGGAGGGCGGCGGGGTGTTCGCCACCGACGGCCGCGCGGTGGCGCACTTCCTCTTCCGGCACGGTGAGGCGGCCCGCGCGGCGCTGTCCGCCGCCGGGATCCGGGTGACGGCGTGCCGAGAGGTCCTGGTCCGCCGACTCGACCAAGAGCGGCCCGGACAGCTGGGAGCGATCACTCGGGCCCTGGCGGACGCCGGTGTCAACATCGAGGTGCAGTACTCCGACCACGACCACCGCCTCGTCCTCGTCGTGGACGACCCGCACACCGCCGCCGTGACGACCGCCCCCTGGGCCGATCCTCCCGGAGCGGCCTGAGCGCGCTCGCCCTCACCCGGGGCCGGCCTGCCCGGTTGTCCGCGAGGCGAAGGCCGGGTGCCGCAGGGCCTGGGCGAGCGAGGTCCGCCAGTGCGGGAGCGGGCCCAGACCGGCGACCGCCCAGCGGCCGTGGCCGAGCACGCTGGAGGCGGGACGTGCGGCAGGCCGTGTGAACGCGGCCGACGTGGTCGGGCGCACGCGTTCCGGATCGAGGCCGGTGAGTTCGAAGACGGCACGGGCGAGCCCGAACCACGTGGTCCGGCCGGAGGCGGTGCCGTGGTAGACCCCGGCCGGGGCCAGGCCCGCCGCCGCCCTGCGCCCCAACTCGGCGAGGCGAATGGCGAGTACCAGGGACCAGGTGGGCTGGCCCTGCTGGTCGTCGACCACCTCCAAAGTCCGCTGCCGTCGGGCCAGTCGAAGGACGGTGCCCACGAAGCCCCCGCCGTGCGCGCCGTACAGCCACGCGGTGCGCACCGTGTAGCCGGTCCGGGGCAGCAGTTCGGCCACGGCGCGCTCGCCGGCCAGTTTGCCGCGCCCGTAGGCGTTGAGCGGCGAGGGCGGTGCGCTTTCCGGGTACGGTGCGTCGGCGTCGCCGGAGAACACGTAGTCGGTCGAGACGTGCACAAGCCGGGCGTTGGCGGAGGCGCAGGCCCGGGCGAGGTGGCGTACCCCGGTGCCGTTGACCGCCGTGGCGGCGGCCTCGGCGCTCTCGGCGCCGTCGACGTCGGTCCACGCGGCGGCGTTGACCACGATGTCGTGTCCGGCGACCGCGGCGCGCACCGCGGCGGCGTCGGTGATGTCGAGTCCGGCCCGGTCCAAGGCGGTCACCACGGCGGCCGGGTCGGCGCCGAGCACCGCGACCAGGTCCCGGCCGAGCATGCCGCCCGCGCCGGTGACCAGCCAGCGTCTCGGCCCGGTCCGGCGGGCGGCGCCGCCACCGGAGGTCACAGCGCCGCCCTCTTCCTGAGCGGCTCCCACCAGGCCCGGTTGTCGCGGTACCAGGCGACGGTGGCGGCCAGCCCTTCCCGGAAGGGGATCCGCGGGCGGTACCCCAGTTCCTCGGCGGTCCGGGTGGAGTCCAGCGAGTAGCGCAGGTCGTGGCCCTTGCGGTCGGCCACCTTCTCCACCATGTCCCAGCCGGTGCCCGTCGCCTCCAGCAGCAGACCGGTCAGCTCCGCGTTGGTCAGCTCGGCACCGCCGCCGATGTGGTGGACCTGCCCGGCCCGGCCCTTGCGGAGTACGAGGTCGATGCCCCGGCAGTGGTCCGATACGTGCAGCCACTCGCGGACGTTGCGGCCGTCCCCGTACAGCGGTACGTGTCGGCCGTCCAGGAGGTTGGTGGTGAACAGCGGAATGAGCTTCTCGGGGAACTGGTACGGCCCGTAGTTGTTGGAGCAGCGGGTGATCACCGTGTCCAGGCCGTGGGTGCGGTGGTAGGCCAGCACCAGCAGGTCGGATCCGGCCTTCGAGGCGGCATAGGGGGAGTTGGGCGCCAGCGGGGCGTCCTCGGTCCACGAGCCCTGCGCGATCGAGCCGTACACCTCGTCCGTCGAGACGTGGACGAAGCGGCCGACCCGGTGCCGGTGCGCCGCTTCGAGCAGCACCTGGGTGCCCAGGACGTTGGTCAGCACGAACGGTCCGGCACCGGTGATGGAGCGGTCCACGTGGGATTCGGCGGCGAAGTGCACCACGGCGTCGTGCCCGGGCATGACCTGGTCCACCAGGTCGGCGTCGCAGATGTCGCCGTGGACGAAGGAGTAGCCGGGGTGCGCGGCGACCGGTGCGAGGTTGTCGGCCACGCCGGAATAGGTGAGCTTGTCCAGGACGGTGACCCGCGGCTCGCGTGCCGCGGCGTTTTCTCCCGCAAGAAGGGATAGTTCTCCTGGAAGCGGGGATTGTTCCGCCGCGAGCAGGGACCGCACGAACTCGGAGCCTATGAAGCCCGCTCCGCCGGTGACGAGTATGCGCATGGATCCATTCATCCGGAGGACGGCGAGGGATTCAAGGGGTGCGGGCCGCCGATTCCCGCTGGGCCGCTTTTCGGCGACAGATCGATACTACGAGTGCATGATACGAGGAACTTCGGCGCATGCGATGGTTCGCGCTCTTCAGGTACTTCACGTGCTTTTCCGTTGAACGCACCGCCGTCGCACTCGCCGGCTTCCTAGAATCGGCCCATGCGCGGGATTCTTCTCGCCGGTGGAACCGGTTCCCGGCTCTGGCCGATCACCAGGGCGGTGTCGAAGCAACTCATACCGGTGTACGACAAACCGATGATCTATTACCCGCTGAGCACCCTGATCATGGCGGGTATACGGGAGATCCTGGTCATCACAACTCCCCAGGACGGCAGGCAGTTCAAGCGCCTCCTCGGCGACGGATCGCACCTCGGGCTGCGGCTGGAGTACGCCGTGCAGGAGCACCCCGACGGCATCGCCAAGGCCTTCGTCATCGGCGCGGACTTCATCGGCGGCGAACCGGTGGCGCTCGTCCTGGGCGACAACATCTTCCACGGCGCCGGACTGGGAACGCGGCTGCGGCAGCACCGCGACGTGAGAGGCGGCCGCATCTTCGCCTATCCGGTGGCCGACCCGGCCGCCTACGGTGTCGTGGAGTTCGCCCCGGACGGCCGGGCGATATCCATCGAGGAGAAGCCGGCCGAGCCCAAATCCTGGTACGCGGTCCCCGGACTGTACTTCTACGACAACAACGTTGTGGAGATCTCGCGGGCCCTGCGGCCCAGTGAACGCGGAGAGTTGGAGATCACGGCCGTCAACCAGACCTATCTGCGCCGGGGAAGACTCCATGTGACGATGCTCGACCGCGGCACCGCCTGGCTGGACACCGGAACGTTCGCCTCTTTGGTGCAGGCGTCGGAATACGTCCGGGTGATCGAGGAGCGCCAGGGATTCAAGATCGGCTGCGTGGAGGAAGCCGCCTGGCGTTCGGGTTTCATCGGCGACGAAGAACTGCGGGAACTGAGCCGGCCCCTTCTCAAGAGCGGCTACGGCCGCTACCTGCTCCACCTTCTCGAGAGGAAGGGATGACGATGCGGCTTCGTCGGCTGAAGATCGGCGGCGCGTGGGAGATCACACCGGAGCAGCACGGGGATGCGCGCGGACTCTTCCTGGAGTGGTACCGCTTCGACCGGCTCGCCGAGCAGGTGGGCCATCCGCTCAGACTCGCCCAGGGGAGCATGTCCGTCTCCCGCCGCGGTGTGGTCCGCGGCATCCACTTCGCCGACGTACCGCCGGGCCAGGCGAAGTACGTGACGTGTGTGCGGGGTGCGGTGCTCGATGTGGTCGCCGATCTGCGGGTGGGCTCGCCCACGTTCGGGCGGTGGGACGCGGTCCGGCTCGACGACGTCGACCGCAGGGCGGTGTACCTGTCCGAAGGGCTCGGGCACGGCATCTGCGCGCTCACCGACCAGGCCACCGTCTCCTACCTGTGCTCCGCGACCTACAATCCGGCCCGCGAACGCTGCGTTCACCCCCTCGACCCCCAACTCGCCGTCCGCTGGCCGGACGAGGAGCTGCTGTTCTCCGCCCGGGACCAGGCCGCGCCCTCTCTGGACGAGGCCCGCCGCCGCGGCCTCCTGCCCGACTACACCGCCTGCCGCGCCTTCACGCGGTCGCTGTCGGGCGGCGCCGCCTGAGGCGGTGCCGGACCCGAAGCCCCCGGGCGCTGGGGGGATGTGGTCACCCGGGGGCTTCGGTGCTGCGTGTCGGACCCGCGGTCCGCTCAGACCCGCGGTCCGACGATCGGGGCACACTCGGCACGGCCTTGCCGCCTGGCACCGCGCCCGGCAGCGGGGGCGGTGGCGGTGCCGGGGGTCATCGGCTATGCCGCCGAGGGCACCCAGGGGAAGGGGTTGAACACCAGCGGCGCGGTCGCGCTGGACGGGGCGAACGTCGCGTCTCCGGCGAACGCGGCGACGTACTGGTCGGCGAGGATCACCCAGAAGGGGGCGGTGACGTTGGAGAGGGTCGCCGTGCCGGTGGCGTCCGTGACCGCGGAGCCCAGGATGACGGAGCCGATGATGGTCGCGGCGCTGAAGGTGATGACGCGACCGGGGATGCCGGCGCCGTTCTGGTCGGTGAGGGTGGCGCTGAGCCTGGGGATGACGAACTGGAAGCTCAGGAGGTCGAAGCGGATGGTGGCCGGGGCCGCGGTCAACGTGGTCGTGCGACCGTTGACGGTCTGGCTCAGGCTGCCGGACGAGCCGTTGAAGTTGGCGTCGCCGCTGTAGGTGGCGGTGAGGGAGTGGGTGCCCACGCTGAGGCCCGGGACCGACAGCATGGCCTTGCCGCTGCCGTCGAGTGTGCCGGTTCCCAGCACGGTGGCGCCGTCGCGGAAGGTCACCGTCCCGGTCGGCGTGCCGGCCCCCGGTGGCGTGGCGGTCACCTGCGCTGTCAGCACGACCGTCTGGCCGGACGTCGAGGGGTTCGGGAAGGAGCTGAGCGTCGTGGTGGTGGCGGCCTTGTTGACGGTCTGGATGTCCACCGGTGACGTGGAGGTGCTGAAGTTGGCGTCGCCGCTGTAGACGGCGGTCAGGGAGTGCGTCCCGACCGGCAGCGCGCCGGTGGTGAAGGTGGCCGTGCCGGTGGCGTCGAGGACGGCGGTGCCCAGGAGGGTGGTGGCGCCGTCGAAGAGGTTCACCGATCCCGTCGGCGTGCCCGACGCGGACGTCACCGTGGCGGTGAAGACCTTCAGCTGCCCGAAGACCGACGGGTCCGGCGCCGTGGCAAGCGTCGTCGCAGTGGCATAGGGGACGGCCGGAACGACGGACACGGAGTTGTCACCGTTGTTGGTGACGTACACGAACGCGCCGTTCGGCGTGACCGCGGCCTGCACGGGCTGCAGGCGTACAGGGATCACGGTGGTGACGGTGTTGGTGGCCGTATTGATGACGCTGACGTTGTTGTCGCCGTTGTTGACGACGTAGACGTGAAGGCCGTCGGGCGAGACCGCCACTCCGATCGGAGAGTGGCCCACCGGGACGGTCGCGATGGGGGTGTTGGTGGCGGTCTTGATCACCGTGACCGTGTTGTCCGTGGTGTTGGCCACGTAGGCGAACGTGCCGTCCGGCGTGAACGCCACCCCCGAAGGACCGTTGCCCACGGGGATCGTGGTGATGGGGGAGTTGCTGGCGGTGCTGAGGACCCGCACCGTGCCGTCCACGTTGTTGGTCACGTAGACGTTGGTGCCGTCGGGAGTGTTGGCCACGGCCACTCCCGTGGGCCCGTTGCCCACGGAGACGGTGGTCAGGACGGCGTCGGTGGCGGTGGTGATGACGCTGACCGTGCCGTCGGCGTTGTTGGCCACGTACGCGTGCGCACCGTCAGGGGCGACCGCCACTCCCATCGGTGCCGTGCCCACGGTGACGGTCGTCAGGACGCTGTTGGAGGCGGTGGAGATCACGCTGACCGTGCCGTCGGCGGTGTTGGTGACGTACACCTTCGCACCGTTGGGTGTCACCGCCGCTCCGAACGGAAACGCTCCGACGGAGATCGGCGGGAGAATGACGGTGTTGGTGGCGGTGGTGATGACGCTGACCGTGCCGTCGCCCTCGTTCAGTACATAGGCTTTCGCCCCGTCCGGAGTGATCACCACCCCTGTCGGCATCGTGCCCACCGGCACCGTCGGATCTGCCGAGGTGGCAATGTAGGAGGAAGCACGTCCGTCGCCCTGTAACCTCAGGAGCTGACGCCATGTCGACTGAACAGCGTTGGCCATGATGTGCCCTTAGCGTCTGGGTCCGTCCGATGCGGATGGGCGTGCCGTGAGCCGGCCTGGCCTTCCCAGGCGATGCGCACGCAGCGGGCAAGGGGCACTTGCCAGTCTCCGGGGGAGCGCCCATCGGTTGTGCCGCCCGCTGCTGCCAGCCGGGCGTGGTCAGCGGCCCCCGAGGCAGGATGGGCTACTCGACGGGGTCCGAAAGGACAGTAACCCTCATGGGTGAATGGGAACAGCCGCGAGGATGACAATCACTCAAGTGGGCCAATGAGAAGCTTGTGTTATCAACGGCCCAGCTGCACTGGTTGATTGCCCTCATTCCACCACCCACACCCTCCTGCGGGCGACCGGCCGGTCACCGTGCACCTTCGCCGACTCGGCCGCGGACCGGACCACGCTACGGACTTCGCCGGATGGCCGGTGAATTGTCTTGTTTTGCGATTCAGCTGGACGCGGTGACCTCGGTAGCTTGTTCGAGCCGGTGACGGCCGGCAGCCGTGCGCCCTCTTCGTTCGAGGAGGGCTGTTCCTGGGTGCCGCGCGACCGTTCACCGACGCCTGCGCGATCCCGGGCAGAAGGAAAGAGGATTCGCATGCGCGGAACGCTCCGCGGCACGTTCAGATCCGCAACCCGCGTGCCGGCCCTGATCGCCTTACTCGGCGCCGCGTGCTGGGTGGGACTCACCTCCAGCGCGCACGCACAGTCAGCGCCAACACACCCTACCCAGGCGCGATCGGCGCAGGCGCGACCGGCAAGCCTGGACAACACCTGGGCCTGTAGCGTGCCGGCCGGCTACACCTACGACCAGGTCGCCAATCGCCTCAACGTGTGCAGCCCGTCCGGCTTCGCCTACAGCTACCACCTCCGCACGCCGAGTGACGGCGTGTGGGCCTGTACGGTCCCCAGCGGCTTCACCTACGACCAGGTCGCCAATCGCCTCAACGTGTGCAGCCCGTCCGGCTTCGCCTACAGCTACCACCTCCGCACGCCGAGTGACGGCGTGTGGGCCTGTACGGTCCCCAGCGGCTTCACCTACGACCGGGTGGCCTACCGGCTCAACGTCTGCGACCCCAGCGGTTTCGCCTACAGCTACCACTTGATCGGCTGACCCCGCTCATCCGCTGAAGTCGGCTCACCCGGCTGACCCGGTGACCGCTGCCGCCGCTGGATCGGCGGTCACCGGGCCAGCCAGCCGCCGGTGAGGGCCTGCACGGCGGATCCGTCCAGATCGGTGAGCTTGGTGGCGACGAAGTCGCGCGCCCAGTCGGAGGTCTGCACGCGGAAGGGGGGCTGCTCGGCGGTGAGGGCGTCGACGATAGGTGCGGCGGCCTGTGCGGGGGTCTGCGCGTTGCCGAAGGCCTTCACGGTGCGGTCGATGTAGGCCTGGAGAGCCGGAGCGTAGGGGCCCGCCGCGGTGACCAGCGCGGGAACGTCCAGGCTCTGGCCGGCCACGAACTCACTGGCCACCGCCCCCGGTTCGACGACGGTGACCTGGACGCCGACGGTGGCCGCAACGGGGGCGAGCGACTCCATGAAGCCCTCGACGGCGAACTTGGCGGCGCAGTAGGCCTCGTTGAAGGGCTGGCCGATGACGCCGCCGACGCTGGTCACGGTGATGACGCGCCCACGGGAGGCGCGCAGGTGCGGCATGGCGGCCCGGGTGACCGCGACGACGCCGAAGAAGTTGACCTCCATGGCGGCCCGGACGTCGTCGAGGGTGCCTTGCTCGATGGTGCCGACGTGGCCGGCGCCCGCGTTGTTGACCACGGCGTCCAGGCGGCCGTACGTGGCGACCGCCTCCTCGAGGCAGGTGGCGATCGAGGCGTGGTCCACCACGTCGAGACGCTGGACGCGGACACGGTCCTCGACCCCCGCCTCGGCGGCGGCGTCGAGGAGCGCGTCGGCCTTGCCGGTGTCGCGCATCGTGGCGATGACGTTCCAGCCGGCGCGGGCGGCGGCCACGGCGGTGGCCAGTCCGATGCCGGAGGAGGTGCCGGTGATGAGAACGGTGCTCCTGGGGGCCATGGGTCTCTCTTTCTGGGAGATGGGTGCGTGTGCACACACACCATAGGCATTGTGTGTGCGTACACGCAAACGAGGTAGTGTAGGAGCATGGCGCGTACCGACATCACCCTGGGAGAGCTCTCCGCCCGCGACCACGCCTTCTACGGCCTGGTGTGGGCCGGTACGACGCTGAGCGCCCGCGTGGACCAGGCCCTGGTCCGCGAGCACGACCTGCCGCTGTCGTGGTTCGAGGTCATGCTGTGGCTGCACGCCCAGAGCGAGCCCGTGGCCGCCTCGGACCTGGGAGCGAAGACCCTGCTCAGCCGCAGCCAGGTCTCGCGTGTCGTGGACGCCCTGCACGGCCGCGGCCTGGTCGCCCGCGTCCCCTCGCCCACCGACGCCCGCTCGGTGCGCATCGCCCTCACCGAGTCCGGCCGACAGGCCTTCGCCGCGGCGGACGCCACCCGCCGACAGGCCCTGGCCGAGGTGTTCGACGACCTCCTCGACGACCAGGACATCCAGGCACTCGAAACGGTCTGGGCCAAGCTCAAGCAGCCGCGTGCCGCCGAAGTTGCCACGGCAGAGGCGACAGCAGACGCCAGGCGGGCGCGGCGCTGACGATCCCTCGGACGGCGAGGCGGCCGTTCACAGTGAGGGCGCCGTCCGCGCGGCGCGGTGGCTCAACCGGGCCGGGACAGCAGATGCGGCGCGTAGGTCTCGACCGCCTCCAGCAGTTTCCGCTTCGACGGGTTCACCATGGGCCGTCCGGCCACGGTCACGGTGGGCACGGTCTCGTTCCCGTCCGCGACCGAGCGCACGAACGCCGCCGCGTCGGGGTCCTTCCAGATGTTCACCGTGGTGTACTTCAGGCCCGTGAAGCGCAGTTGCGTCAGCAGCTTCACGCAGTACACGCACATGGGCCGCCAGTAGACGACCACGCCCGCGTGATCTTCGGTCACGGCTCTCCCCCTTCTCGCCGCCGGCAGGACAGAGCCTAGACGAGGCGCTCCGCGCGGAGCGCGGGCCGGTCACCACAACCTCGAAAGGCCGACACACACCGGGTCATCCGCGGTGGAACCCGCCCCGGAGTGGCACGTTATGAAGCGGCACGTCGCCCAACGAAGAAGGGACCCCTGATGGCCGCCAAAGCGCAGATCGGTGTGACCGGGCTTGCGGTGATGGGCAGCAACCTGGCCCGCAACTTCGCACGCCACGGGTACACCGTGGCAGTGCACAACCGCACCGCGGCCCGCACGAAGGCCCTGATGGACGAGTTCGGCGGCGAGGGGGACTTCGCGCCCACCGAGTCGCCGGAGCAGTTCGTCGCCGCGCTGGAACGGCCGCGGCGGCTGATGGTGATGGTGAAGGCGGGCGCGCCCACGGACGCGGTCATCGACGAGTTCGCGCCGCTGCTGGAGCCCGGCGACATGATCATCGACGGCGGCAACGCGCACTTCGAGGACACCCGGCGCCGCGAGGCCGCGCTGCGCGAGCGGGGGCTCCACTTCGTCGGCACCGGCATCTCGGGCGGCGAGGAGGGCGCGCTCCACGGCCCGAGCATCAT
The DNA here is from genome assembly GCA_964398515.1 of uncultured Streptantibioticus sp. Lineage (GTDB taxonomy): Bacteria > Actinomycetota > Actinomycetes > Streptomycetales > Streptomycetaceae > CAYNNX01. The sequence continues at coordinate 13,689 of CAYNNX010000038.1, forward strand.
GCCGGGCGGCTCGGCGGAGGCCTACGCATCGGTCGGCCCCATGCTGGAGGACATCTCCGCGAAGGTCGACGGGCAGCCGTGCTGCACCCACATCGGCCCGGACGGTGCCGGCCACTTCGTGAAGATGGTGCACAACGGCATCGAGTACGCGGACATGCAGCTCATCGCCGAGGCCTACGACCTTCTGCGGCGGGCCCTGCGGATGGAGCCGGCCGACATCGCCGAGGTCTTCCGCACCTGGAACGGCGGACGGCTGGAGTCGTACCTCATCGAGATCACGGCCGAGGTGCTCGGGCACACCGACGCCGCCTCCGGCAAGCCGTTCGTCGACGTGGTCCTGGACCAGGCGGAGCAGAAGGGGACCGGCCGCTGGACCGTGCAGACGGCACTGGACCTGGGCGTTCCGGTGAGCGGGATCGCAGAGGCGGTCTTCGCCCGCTCCCTGTCCGGCCACGCCGCCCTGCGCGACGCCTGCCGGGGGCTGCCGGGCCCGGCCGGGCGGGGCCTGAGCGCTGCGGAGGCCGAAGGCTTCGCGGACGCCGTGGAACAGGCTCTCTACGCGTCGAAGATCGTCGCCTACGCCCAGGGGATCCACATGATCCAGGCGGGCAGCGAGGAGTACGGCTGGGGCATCGACCCGGGCGCCGTGGCGGCGATCTGGCGCGGCGGCTGCATCATCCGGGCCCGCTTCCTGAACCGGATCACGGAGACCTACCGCGGCAAGGAGCAGCCGGTGACGCTGCTGGCAGAGCCGTACTTCCGGGAGGCGCTGGAAGCGGCCCAGGACGCGTGGCGGCGGGTGGTGTCGTCGGCGGCCGCGCTGGGCATTCCCGCTCCGGGGTTCTCCGCGGCGCTGGCCTACTACGACGCCCTGCGCTCGCCCAGGCTGCCCGCGGCGCTCATCCAGGGCCTGCGCGACTACTTCGGTGCGCACACCTACCGGCGCATCGACCGCGACGGCGCCTTCCACACGCTCTGGGGCGGTGACCGCAGCGAACACCCCGCCTGACCGGCCGACTTACCGGTCGCGCCGGGTTGTCGCGCAGCCAGGCCGGGTCCTGCCGGGCATGGGTGTCCGGCGGGAAGACCGGATGGAGGACGCGCCCTGTGCTTGCTCTTCAAGCACTCACAGGGCGCGCCGCTCTGGTCGTCGCCCGGGCAGGCCGTGCGACGTCACCGGCCTTCATGCCGCTCATCACGACGAACGCTGAACCTCGCACTCAGGTGGAGTTCAACTCCCGCCGTAGGCAGTGCAATTGACCTCCTGTTCCGCAGCGGAATTGCACCGGACACCGGGTCTTCCGGCTCCGTAGAGTCGTGTCACACGACGACGGCGAACACCACGCAACAGCCGGGAGAACACCGCCATGACCAGCGAGAACACCAAGAACACCGAGTACTTCGAGAGCACCGGGACCGCCGACTTCGCCCCAGTCCTCACCCGGGCCGCGGAAGCCGAGACCGCGAGCGACCCGAGCAGCGTCATGGCACTGCTGGCCGACTCCGACACCACCGGTGGTCTGCTGACCAGCTACCGCTCGACGTTCGCCAAGGGCGCCGTCGGCGCCCCGGCGCACTTCCACACCCGCGCCGCCGAGCTCTTCTTCGTCATCGACGGCTCGCTGCGGGTACTGCTGGACGAGGAGATCACGGTGCTGAACGCCGGGGACTTCCTCGTCGTACCGCCCTTCACCCCGCACGCCTTCGCCGCCGCACCCGGACACGGGGCCGACGTCCTGTTCGCCTTCACACCCGGCATGGCGCGCTTCGACTACCTGCGGCTGCTGGGCCGGGTCATGCGGGGTGAGGCGAGCCCCCAGGAGATCAAGGACTCCTCCGAGCGCTTCGACAACCACTACGTGGACAGCCAGGTCTGGCGCGACGCGCTCGCCGCGTAGGCCCAGGAGCTGCCGGCCCGGTCCGCGCCGACGGTCGCCGGCAGCCGTGTGGCCAGGGCAGGTTGGTCGCACTCCACCAAGCGGAGACGGCGTGTGGGCGGGGGAGGGCGAGCGGTGCCGGGTGCGATCCGCGGATGCCGGGCCGCCAGGCGAGAGCGAGCCCGCGCACCCGCCCCGCACGACGGCGGCGACCTGCCTCGCCCGGCACCGGATCATCCGGGGTGCCCGCCCGGTGCGGGCGCGGCACCAGGACGACCGCGGTGTCCAATCCGGCCGCTGCGTTCACCGAACGGCGGCACCTGGTGACCTCCGTCAGGGGTGGCAGGTGATGTGGAGGTGTGCCCAGGAGTTGTTGGCATACCCCTTGGGGTTCCAGACGGTCGCCGGGGACTCGGGCTGCACGGCCGCGGTGGAGTCCCAGGCGCGGGCGACGAGCTCGGCCTCGCCGGGGGGCAGGGTGAACGTGGCGCGCCAGTGCTGCCATGTCCACGGGTTCTCGGGCGCGTCCAGTTCGGCGTGGGTCCAGGTGCTGCCGTGGTCGGGGGAGACGTCCACGCGTGCCACGGTCCGGTCATCGCCTGCGAAGGCGAAGCCGGTGATCTCGGTTGGGCCGGACGGCAGTTGGGCGTCTTCGCCGGGCTGCAGGATGGCGCAGTGGATGGCGATCGGGCCAAGAGTGATGCCGTCGCCGGGTCCGGCCGTGTGAGGGTCGGCTTCGGGAGGCAGGATGCTGTATTCGGTTTGGAAGTAGTTGTCGGACGGTTCGGCCTGTGCGGTGACGCGATGGAGCCATTTGACGCTGCGGGCGCCTATCCAGCCCGGGACGACCACGCGCAGGGGGGCGCCGTGCGCGGCGGGCAGCGCCTGACCGTTCATCGCCCAGGCCAGGAGGACCTCGCCGGAGCCGGCTTTCGCCGCGGGTATGGAGGCGCCGAAGGGCTGTGGCGGGTGGGCTTGCGGTGACAGGTCGGCGCCGGTGAAGGCGATGTGAACCGCGTCCGCCTGGAGTCCGGCTTCGGCCAGCACGTCTGCCAGGCTCACCCCGCTCCAGTGTGCGGTGGAGACGGCACCGGGGCCCCATGGGACCTGGCCGGGTATGTCGCGGACCTCCATGAGATCGGCGCGGCGGTTGCCCGCGCACTGCAGTGTCGCCACCACGCTGCGCTCGGGGAAACCACGCCGCAGGTCGTCCAGCGACAGCTCCAGCCTGTGATCGACCAGGCCGTCCACCCTCAGACGCCAGCTCGCGGTATCGATTCGGGGGATCGGTCCGTGATTGCGGCCGTAGAAGGTGTCCACGGGGGTGATCTGGGCTTCGAGGGCGTCAGGAGGTGGTTCGGCGTTGTAGGGCTCCGTCTGGTGCACCCGCATATCATCTCGTTTATCCCACATGCCCATGTGGCTACTGTCCCCGCATGTCACCACACGACACGTCCGGCCCGCTCGAATTCGGCCCCGGCTGAGAACGCGCCCGGGAAGAGGAGCCTGATCGCCTTCCCCGATCCATGTCCGGCGACGATGCCAAGCCGCCCACAAAGGCCCGGACCCGTGCAGCGCGGAGAGTCAGAGGTCGGTGACATCTCCTAGCATGGGAAAGGCGGCACGTGATCCCCTGCGCGCACGGGAAAGGTCGCGGTCGATGAGATTCCCGCCGATTCGACGCCGTCGCCGCCCCGGCGACGTCTCCGCCGCGGGCCGGTCATCCGACCCGCGGGCGGACACCGACGAGGGCACCGAGCCCGATCCGCGCTTCACCTTCGCCAACGAGCGCACGTTTCTGGCGTGGAGCCGCACCGCGCTGGCGTTGGTGGCCGCCGGCCTGGCCGTCACTCAGCTCCTGCCGCCCTTCCCCGGGGTCACCTGGGGGCGCCGTGCGATCGGAGTGCCGTTGATCGTGCTGGGCGCGGCCGTCGCCGTGATCAGCTACCTCGAATGGAACCGGAACCAGCGCGCGCTCCGGATGGGCGAACCCCTGCACCGCACCCGCCTGCCGTTGTTCCTCTCCCTGGTGGTAGCCGCCGAATGCCTGCTGGCGGCAGTCCTTGTGGTCTTGGCGAAAGGCACCCGTCAATGAACGGGTCGGCAGGATTGCCACGCCGGCCGGTTGCCGAGGATCTCGAGGATCTCGACCCCGGACTCGCCCGAGAGCGCACCTGGCTGGCCTGGTGCCGCACGGCCATCTCCTTGGTGGCCGTCGGCGTCGCGGTGCTGAGGATCTCCCCGGTCGACGGGGCGCCACTGCTGGCGATGACCCTGTTGGTCTGGGCTGCGGGCCGGCGCCACGTCGCGACCGAACTGCGGCCGGACGCGAGGAGGACCCGGCGCTCGGCGGTGCGTGTCACCGCGCTGATCACCGTTCTCATCGCGTTGGCCGCGCTCATTGCGGCCTTGTGATCCTGGAACCCGTGGTCGTGCGAGGGCCAGGGCGGTGGCCAGGGGTAGCCGCCTTCCTACGGGCCCACCGCGATGCCGTACGGGCTTGTCCCGACGGTGATGGTGGTGACCGCCTTGAGGGTCTTCGGGTCGATCACCGTCACGGTGCCGGCTCCCTGGTTGGTGACGTAGACGGCGCCGGGGACGGCCGCGATGCCGAACGGGTCGGTGCCCTTGGGGCCCACGGTGACGGTGCCGTCGACGCGGTGGCTGTGGGTGCTGATCGCCGAGACGTTGCCGGGGCCGAGCACGGTGGCGTAGGCCGATCGGCCGTCGGGCGCGACCGCGACGCCGAAGGGGCCCTCGCCGACCGGGACGGTGGCGTCGACGGCACCGCTGCCGGTCGTGACCACCGAGACGTCGCCGGTCGTCTCGTCGGCGACGAAGGCCGACCGGCCGTCGGGGGTGACGGCCACGCTCACCGGTGAACGGGCCGCGGGCAGGGTCCGGTCCACGCGCCCGGTGCGGGTGTCGATGGCCGACACGGTGCCCGACCCGGCGTTGGCGGCGTAGGCCGACCGGCCGTCGTTGCTGACGGCCACGCTGACGGGGGAGACGCCGACCGGGACCGTCGCAGTGACGCGGTTGGACCGGGTGTCGATCACGGAGACGGCGTTGGAGCCGCCGTCGGCCACGTAGAGGCTCCTGCCGTCCGGCGTCAGGGCGAGGCCGCTGGGGTTCTTCCCGACGGGTACGGTCGCGGTGATCGTGCCGGTGCGGGTGTCGAGGATGGAGACCCCGGCCGATCCGTTGTCGGCGATGTACGCGTGCCCGCCGTCCCGGGTGACGGCGATGCCCTCGGGGGCGGTGCCCGCCGCAACGGTGGAGACGACCTTGCCGGTGCGGGTGTCGATCACGGAGACGGTGTCGTCCAACTGGTTGGTGACATAAGCGTGGCCGCCGGCGGCCGGGAGGACGGCCGCCGCGGGCGCGGTCGCCGGTGCCCGGCTGAGGACGAGGGCCGTCGCGGCGAGGAGACCGGACGCCACCACGGCTCCCGCCGTCACCCCCAGCGCTGTCCTGTGGCGGCGGCCGGCAGTGGTGGTCCGGTCGTGGCGGGAGGGGCACATGATGCCTCCTGGGGTTCTGGCTGGGGTGGTGCCTGCGGCCGGTCGGCATCACGCCGCAGACGGCACACGTGATCAGGTCAGGAGTCCTCGTGCGTAGTAGTCGCGCTCGTCGCGCACACCGGGGACCGCGAAGAAGTAGCCTCCGCCGCGCGGGCTGATGAACGGCACCAGCGCTTCGCCTTCCAGGCGGGTCTGCATGGCGATGTACGTGTTCAGTTCACGCTGGAAGCAGCAGAACGCATGGCCCATGTCGAGGTCGCCGTGGACGTCGGGGCTGCGGTCGTAGTCGTAGCTGCGGCGCAGGATCGTGCTGGTCGACGCGGTTTCCGGGGTCTGGGGGTTGGCCAGGCGGATGTGCGAGTCCAGCGCGGTGATCAGTCCCTGCGGGTCGTTGGTGTATATGGGATCGAGAAGGTCGGAGGCGTTGTCGGAGGCGGCGTACATGGGCGCGCCGCTGACCTTGCGGCGGCCGAAGATCCGTTCCTGTCGCTCGACGGGTACCTTCTGCCAGGCCTCGACGAAGAAGCGGACGATACGGACCACCTGATAGGTGCCGCCGGCCGCCCAGGCGGGCTCGGCGGTGTGCGGCTGCGCCCACACCAGCTGGTCCATCTGGCCGGCGTTGGTGGTGTCGGGGTTGGTGATGCCGTCCTTGAAGCCGAACCAGTCGCGGGGGATGCCGGTGGGGCGCGGCGGATTGCGCTGGACGTGGATGCGCCACCGGGGCTTCAGCACACCCTTGGTGTGGGCCAGGATGTCCAGCAGCGCGTGCACCGTGGTGTCGCGGTGGTCGGCGCACAGCTGCACCAGGAGGTCGCCCTGGGACACCGAGGGGTCCAGGTCGTCGTGCTCGAAGGCCTTCATGGTGACGAGCTGCGCCGGTTTGCGCGCGCCGAGGCCGTAGCGGTGGTCGAACAGGGACGCGCCGAGTCCGACGGTGACAGTGAGATTGTCCGGTACCACCTCGGGCCCCAGGATCTCGTTGTCCGACGGTGGTGAACTCGCGGATCTCTTCGGCGGCGTGCCGCCCGTCGTGAGGAAGCGGGCCCGCTCGGTCAGCGTGCGGAACAGCCCGGTGAGTTCCCGGCGGTTCCCGGCGGTCACGTCGAAGGCCATGAAGGTGCCGATGGGCTGCGGCGGGGTGAGGATGCCGGCCTGGTGGGGGCCGTGGAACGGGATCGCGTTCCTGCCCGCCGCGCCGGCGTCCTGCGTGGTGGCGTGAGCCGTGTCGCCGGTGAGCAGGGCGCGGGCCGCAGTTCCGGCGACCCCTGCCGCGACCGCTCCCTGCAGGAACGCCCTGCGGGCGAACCCCATCGGGCATCCGCCGCCCATCGGGCATCCGCCGCCGTCCCAGCCCTCCTGCGGGACGGCAGGCGTCTCGTTCGTCATGATTTCCCTCCTCGACCTCCTGTGCCTGTGCTGTGTGCGGGTGTGATGCGGGGGCCGTGCGCCACGGCCTGCCGCTGCCGGGCTTTCGGGCACGGTCGGGGGGCTGCGGGACGGTCTCGGCGCACACCCGCCCGCGGGACGATCACGGAAGCGTCATCGGCATGGAAGGCATCACGGCGGCGCCCTCGCGGTGACACGAGATTCCGCCTCACCGCCTGCTGCGCCCGGGCCGGCCTCGGCGGGGCCGGCGCTGCCAACGGTGGCTCGTGTGTAGGGCTCGTCCCTACACACGCTAGATGCCGCATGGACCAAATCAAGACATCGGGATGCTGGATCTGATATTTAGCAGCTTTCAAATTTTAGTGTTTTAGAAACGAGTTTCTGCGCTACGGCCGCTCGAGTCAGGTGGCAAGCAGCCGCCCTCGACGAACCGGTCGTGGGCCTTGACGCCGGAGTCGCGGCGGAGGAAGTCGCCGGCGTCGAGCACTTCGGCCGCCGACACGAGGCGCCCGATGGGGGCGAGGGGACGTGAAGGCGGGCGCCGAGCCATGCGGGCGCGGCCCCGGACCGACGGCCTTGCGCCGCCCGCCGGTTGGGGCATGATCGCGCCTATGGGACATCCGCATCTGCCGACCACCGAGGCCGCCGTCACCGCGATCCGTGAGGTCGCCCGCGAGTACGACCTTGAGGTGACCGTCACCCATGACATCGGCGCGGACCAGACGTCCCGCCGCCTCTCGGCGGGGGCCTTCGCGGTCCTGGACCCGGACGGCTCGCTGCCGCACGAGGCATACGTCGAGCTGGGGGGATCTCCGGCCGTCACCGTGCAGATCTACCCGGAGGACGACGCGAGGATAACGGTCGACGACGTCGAGTTCGCCGACGTCCCGCGGGACTCCGTTCCCGCCTTCCTCCGCTCCGTCTACGGCGGACTGGCGTACGTGGAGGGGAAGTTCTTCCCGCCGGGCGACAGGCTGATCGTGCCGCTGCCCGGCGACGAGACCTACCGGGAGGGGGTCCTGCGCGCCACGCTCAGCCCGTGGCTGGCCCGCAGCGTCCGGCGCTAGACCCCGACTGAAGCCAAGAGGTCACGGTGCGGCTGCTTGCGGCGCGCCACAGCGGGGTGGCCGATGATGCGCTCGCCCCCGTACGCACGCATGGCGGTTCGCAGTCGTCGATGGCGGATGGAAGGTTTGCCGCCGGCCGCTCGCGCCGCCCGCCGCGCCGGCCCGGCGTGGGTAGCTGGCGAAGAACGGCGCGCCGAGCAGGATCACCGTGCGTGACCGGGTGCTGCCGGACGGCCCGTGCTCAGGAGGCGACCAGGTGAGACAGGCGCTCGAGGCTGTCGTCCAGCGCGTGACGGACCGCGTCCTCGGGCGGTGCGATGCTCTCGTCGAGGAAGGACAGGTGGATGGTGACCTTGCTGCGGTCCTCTCCTCCGGCGCCGGTGACCTGGAGCCAGCCCGCATAGGTGCCGGCATCGCTGGTGCCCCATTCGAGACGTTTCCGGTCGCGATCGGCACGCAGCTGCGCCGAGGCGTCACGGCCGGTGTCGTCGCGGTGCACGGTGACCGCGGGAGGAGTCTCCGGATGCACGTGCAGCTCATGTGGGAGCCAGGCGTCGATCTGCTCGATGTCCTTCGCCTGGTCGAACACCGCGTTGGCTGAAGCCGGTACGGTGCGTGACTGCTCGAACTCGATCATGGTGCTCACCTCCACCGGTCGACACCTGCAGTCTCCCTCGGGCCGGGGACCAGGGCCAACGGACCGTACCGCTCCGGAGCTGCCTCACCGAGGTGCGTGGGGCCCGGGGGAGCGAGGAGTTGGAGTCGGCCGCCGATGTGTGGTGTCGCCCGAAGCGTCGTCGGACGTGTCGGTGGGCAGTGGGCCGTCGGGCGGGAGCCGGTGCGCGACAAGTGCTGCGATGTCGTCGTCGAGGTGGCCCGAGCTGTAGCCGAGCAGGTCTTCATGCAGGCGGCGGAGGAGCGTCGAAGGGGGATCGGCGGCCCACTCCCGTACCCGCTGGGTGAGGGGGTAGAAGGTTCCGCTGCTGTCGCGGGTTTCGGTGACGCCGTCCGTGTAGAGCAGCAGCCGGTCGTCGCTGCCGAACGGGACGACGTCGACGTGGTACTCGTCCGCCAGGAGTGCGGCCAGGTTGATCGGTGGCGAGGGCGAGGTGGGTTCCAGCTCCCGTACGTGCTCGCCGTGCAGGAGGAGGGGCGCGGGGTGGCCGCAGTTGACCAGCCGTGCGACCGGTTCGTGGTCGGGGATCTCGACGAGCAGGGTGGTGGCGAACCGTTCCGTGGCCTCCTCGCCGGGGACCTGAGCGGAGTAGCGGGTCATGCTCCGTTCCAACCGGCGTGCGAGGCACGGCAGATCGGGGGCGTCGTGTGCGGCCTCGCGGAAGGAACCCAGGATGACGGAGGCGACCTCGACCGCCGGAAGGCCCTTTCCGCGCACGTCTCCGATGATCAGGCGCACGTGGTGCGGGGTCCGTAGCGCCTCGTAGAAGTCGCCTCCGATGCGTGCCTGCGCGGCGGCGGCCAGATAGAGCAGTTCGATGCGGATCGGGCCGAGACGTCGGGGGACCGGGCGCAGCAGGACCTTCTGGGCGGTCTCGGCCACCGAGCGGACCTCCACCAGGGTGCGCTCGCGTTGCTGTCGCACGTGGCTGGCGTAGGAGGAGGCGAGCGTGACGGCGAGGATGGTCCCGAGGGTGAAGGCCTGCGAAGTGGTTCCGAACACAGTGCTGGCGAGCATGGTCGCCAGGGCGAACCCACCGATGCCCAGGGTTCCGGCCACCGACCACGTGGAGGCGGCCAATGCCGGTGCGACGGAAAGGAACCGGCTGAATGCCAGATCACGTGCGGTGAAACGGGCCAGGAGGCCGTCCAGCACGATCAGTATCAGCGGCGCAAGGCGCACGAATTGGAACGACCACGACCAATTCCTCAACCTGTGAACGAGCCATTCCCGGGTGACCACCACAAGACCATAGGTTTCCTCCGCCTCGCAGGGCTTCCCCGCTACGACCTACGGCCGCCGAGTTCACACAGCAGCACTACAGCGATCGTCGGCGGCACGGCCGTCAGGGAAGGGGCGCCACCCGGGCCGAGGGCCGGCGGGGTTGCTCCGTGCGCAGCGCCGTCGCCGTGCGGGTGCGGGCTGCCCAGGTCGCGGGAGGCAGGGCGCCGAGGGCCGTCGTCACCACGCCGCCGAGGAGCGGGGACCAGGACCGGAAGGTGACAGGCGGCCGGGACTCCGGTGCCGGCGGCGCGGGCCGGT
>CAYNNX010000038.1:23863-29256 GCA_964398515.1 uncultured Streptantibioticus sp.
GGCGAGGCGCGGCGTCGACTTGGGGGGCTGCGGCGGCGGTGAATCCCGCGGCCAGTGCGGTGACCGATACCACCGCGACCGTGCGGTTGGAGGTGCGCTTGGACGATGAGGAAGTCATGGCGGTACCTTCGGTGTGCGGATTGTGGCGGGGAGCGCGGCGGCCGCGCTGTCTGTCGGCATGCGGGCTGCCAGGACGGGGAGTGGCCTCCACTCGGCTGGAAGAGGGCCCGGCAGGCCGGGCGCATCCCGTGACGGCTCGAGACGGTGCGGCCGATGACAGATGTCTCACCGGCACTCAGCAGATGCCTCGGGACTCAGTAGATGTTTCGGAGAGTCTCTCCACCAACTCATCGAGTAGTCATCGTAGTTGGCGTGAATGGAGTGGTCGGGGCGCGCGACCGTGTGGCGGAGGTCGATGCCCGTGTAGGTACTCTCACGGGCGCGTGTCCGGCGGATCGGCGGTCGGCAGGCCGTGTCGGTCACCTTGCGTGCGGGGCGCGGACGCCGTGCGAGGCGCGCTCCGCACGCGTCGGCGGTGTGTTGGCGGCATCGCGAAGCGGCGGAGACCCTGGATGGAGGCCTTGCTCGCCCGAGGTGCCGGCACCGGGTCGCAGCAGCAGGGGGCGCATCGGCGGTCGCCGCACGGCGCACGGCTGCGTCAGGTGCTGTCGCAGTGCTGCGGACAGTGTCATCGTCGCACCGGCCGTGCATGCCCTCCTGGATGGAGCTCCGCGCGAACGGGTATGCCGACGGTGACGGCTCGCCCGAGTCCATGCCAGGCGTGATCTCACCCGTGCCGCACGCGGTGACGAGATTGGGGGACCGAGATTGGAACGCCCGCGCTCGGGATCCTCGGCCGCCCGGACCCGGACGGGCGGTCGGCCGCGCCGCAGTTCCCGGTGGGCCCGGGAGCTACCACCGCTCCTACGCGTCCACCTCTCCATATGCGAGCCGCTCGGCTCGCCCCTCGGCCCCGAGCAGTTACGGAGGACACCCATCGTGAATTCCGTCAACCTCAAGGCGGTGGTGAAGAGGCCGTACGTCGTCGCCTCCCTCGCCGCGGCCGCCCTCGTCGCACTCGGCACGACCGGCATCATCACCCGGATCGCGTCCGGCGCCCTGCGAACTCCGCCGCTGCTGGCCATACCGGGAGCGGTGACGGCGGCCGATCGCACGGCCGCCTCGGCGAAGGTCGTCCAACGCCGGTCCGGGCCGTCCGGCCCGCGGTTAGGAGGCTGACATGCTCCATGGAGTCGACGTCAGTTCCTATCAACCGACGGACTACTCGGTCTCCGGCCTGGCGTTCGTGTTCGTCAAGGCCACCGAGGGCACCGGGTACGTCAATCCCCTCCAGTCGGCGCAGGCCCAGCACGCCCGCGCCGCCGGGTGCGTGGTGGGCTTCTACCACTACCTGAACTCGTCGGCGAGCATGCAGGCACAGGCCTCGTACTTCGTACAGCAGTGTGACAGCCGGCCCGGTGACATCCTCGCCTGCGACTGGGAGGAGACCTCGGTATCCGGTGCCGACAAGGACGCCTTCCTCGCCGCGGTCAAGGCCCTGCGCCCCGCCCACAGGCTCGTGCTCTACTGCAACCTCGACTTCTGGCGGAACCGGGACACCAGCAGCGACTGCGCGGACGGCCTGTGGATCGCGGACATCACCACCGCCGGGCAGCCGCGTGTCCAGCACCCGTGGACGTTCCACCAGTACGACGACTCCGGCATCGACCGGAACGTCGCCAACTTCCCCAGCGCGGCGGCGCTGCGCACGTGGGCGGCCGGCACCCAGCCCACCCCTCCACCTCAGGAGACCGACATGCCCCAGCAGATCACCGGAACCGTGGTCCCGGGTGCGCAGCCGACGGTGGTGCTTCCTCCGTCCGGCGCCGCCTGGACGGCCTTCCCGAACCGCAAGCTCCACCTCGGCCTCGACGTCATCGGCGACCCGGCGGCCAAGGCGACGGTGCGGGTGGCCATTCACAACGGCACCGTCTGGCGGGAGTCCACGGTGACGGTGACGGCCGCGGGCAACCGGGTCGACATCGACATGACCGCGACCGACACCAAGGTCTCCTTACAAACCACGTCGTCCGGCGTCGCCTACGCGATCGAGACCTGGTGACCTGACGGTCCTGCCCCGCAGCGCGCCCGAACCTGCGGGATCGGGTCGTTCGTCTCCTCGTTCCCGGCGGTACCTGTCCGGCGGTCCCGTCGAGGGCCTGCCGGGCGAGCCGTTCCATCAGCTCAGGGTCGGTGCCGCTGCCGGGCCCGGTGATCCGGGCGCGGCAGCGGCGGCGTGGCCGAGTCGACCGGTTGCTCCCATCGGTCGGCTGAAGCTGCGGCGGTACGCGTAGGGGCTGACACCGGTGGTTCGTTTGAAGCGGTCACGGAATGCGGTGGGCGAGCCGAAGCCGACCTGGGCGCCGATGCGTTCGACGGAGTGCTGCGTGGTCTCCAGGAGGTGCTGGGCCTGGCGGATGCGGGCGCGGTGCAGCCACTGGAGCGGGGTGGTGCCGGTCTGTTCGCGGAAGCGGCGGATCAAGGTGCGGGTGCTGACGCCGGCGTGGGCGGCGATGTCGTCGAGGGTGAGCGGGCGCGCGAGGTTGTCCCGGATCCAGGTCACGAGGGGTTCCAGCGCCGAGCCTGCCGGGGTGGGTGTGTGGTCGTGGACGATGAACTGTGCCTGTCCGCCCTCGCGTTCCAGCGGCATCACGGACAGGCGGGCGGCGTCGGCGGCCACCGCGGAACCGTAGTCTTGGCGGATCATGTGCAGGCACATGTCCAGTCCGGCCGCCGCGCCGGCGGAGGTGAGGATCTGCCCGTTGTCGACGTACAGCACGTCCGGGTCCACGTCGATGGCCGGGTAGGCGGCGGCGAGTTGGTCCGCGGCGATCCAATGGGTGGTCGCCCGCAGGCCGTGGAGGAGCCCGCTGGCGGCCAGGGGGAAGGTCCCCGAGCAGATGGAGGCGATGCGGGTGCCGGTGGCGGCGGCTTCCCGCAAGGCGGTGCGGACGGCGGGCGTGAGCGGTGCCGCGGGATCGGCGGTGCCGGGCACGATGATCGTGTCCGCATCCTTGAGCCCTTCCAGGCCCCAGGGAGCCCGGATGGTGAAGGCACCGGTGTCGATCTCGGATTCCTCGGCGCAGACGCGGACCTGGTAGCCGGGGCGCCCGTCGGGCAGGCGGGTGCGGGTGAAGACCTCGATCGGGGTGGACAGGTCGAACGGAATCACCTGCCTGAGGGCGAGAACGGCAACCGTGTGCATGTCCAGAACGTACCGGCTCGCAGGGCACCGCCAGAAGCCGTGAGTGCCGCGTGCTCACCTGTCCGGGCAGTTCAGCACAGGATTCCGCAGGGGTGGCGGTATCCCGTTGAACGGTGTCGTCAATGCCGCTGGGGAGCGCGACGGCGCGCGGTTAGCGTCGACACGGGCCCGGCGCCCGCCGGCCCTCCCACTCTGCGAAAGACACCCGGATGCACGCACAGATCGTTCTGTTCGACGGGTTCGATCCACTCGATGTCATCGCCCCTTACGAAGTGCTCCACGCCGGCGGCAGCGCCTGCGCGGGAGCGGTGAGCGTCGAACTGGTCTCGGCCGAAGGGCCCCGCGAGGTGACCAGCGGGACGGGTGGCCTGGCACTGCGCGCCACTGCGGCCCTGGACCCGGCCCGCCCCGGCCTGATCCTCCTCCCCGGCGCCTCGGGCCGCGTCGGCGAGCCCGGCGAGGTCCCCGACCAGGATGCGGGTGCCGAAGCCGCGTGGCGGCAGGACGAGTTCATCCCCGTGCTGCTGGGCCGCACCCTTTCCACCGAACTGCCCGCACTGCTGACGGCGGCGATGGACAACCCGCAGGTGACGGTCACCGCGGTCTGCGGCGGTTCGGTCGTCCTGGCCATGGCCGGGCTACTGGAGGGCCGCCACGCCACCACCCACCACATGGGCCTGGACCTGCTGGACGCCACGGGCGCCCACAGCGTGCGCGCCCGCATCGTCGACGACGGCGACCTGGTCACCGGCGCCGGCGTCACCTCCGGCCTCGACCTGGCCCTGTACCTGCTGGAACGCGAGATCGGTCCCCGGATCGCCCATGCCGTGGAGGAGCTGTTCGCCCACGAGCGCCGCGGCACCGTCTGGCGTCCCCAGGGCCCCGCCCCCGCCGTCCTGTGACACCTCGTACCCGCACCGCACCGCAAGGAGGAGCCTCAGCATGTCGGTCGAAGGCACCTGGGACCTGACCATCTCCACGCCCATGGGGAGGATCAGAGCCGTCGTCGAACTCCGCCGCGAGGGGGACCGTCTGATCGGGACCGCTCACGGGGCGGGGGAGGAGGTCCCGCTCCGTGACGTCACCCTCGACGGCAACCAGCTCACCTGGCGGCAGGCCATCACCAGACCCCTGCGCCTGAACCTGGCGTTCGCCGTGACGGTCGAAGGCGACACCCTCACCGGAACCTCCAGAGCCGGACGCCTTCCCGCTTCAAAGGTCGCAGGCCTGCGCCGCGCTGTCCTCGCCGCCGAGGAGCAGTGAGGAAGACGCGGCGAGTCAGCCCTGGCCGCCGCAAGGCAGAGAACGACGCCCGCCACGCCGAGCGGTGAACCGACTTGGTGGACGTGGCACACGGACGCCCAGGGCCCGGCGGCCGCCCTTGCCAAATCTCGCCCGCCGTCGTCGCCTTCCACGTCGAGGATGTGTGGGCGCTACCGACACCAGGCGGTCCCGACGACCTCCCGTACCTGGTGCGCCAGATCGCGAACGGTGCGGGCGACAGGACAACCGTCTCCTCCTCCGTGTACCGCTTGCTCTTCGCGGTCCGCTGGAAGCTCGGGGGGCTCCTCGGCTGGGACAAGTCCGGCGCCGGCATCGGCGCCCGGGTGCGGACGCTGCGCGACCGGTTGCCGGCGGACCTCCGCGAGGGTCCGCGGGGGCCCGACCCTCGTTCCGCTCCGTTCACCTCCGTCTACCAACTGCACGACGAGTGGGCGGCCGAGATGGCCAACCGGACCGTACACGCGGTGATGCACATCGGCTGGGTCCCGGACGAGGCCGGTGGCTACCGCGGCCGGATGGCCGTCCTGGTGAAGCCGAACGGGCTGTTCGGCGCCGCATACATGGCGGCCATCAAGCCCTTCCGGTACGTGGGGGTGTATCCGGCGCTGCTTCGAGCGATGGGACGCACGTGGCAGGCGAGTCCCGGCGAGAGGAGCTCGGGATAACCAGGTCCAGCGGAGACCGCAGCCATCGCCTCGGCGAGCGCGAGTCGGCCGCCCTTCAGCTCCGGTAGTGCCCGTTACGGGAGGGGCGGTGCACCGCGATGGGGGCGCGGGCCCACGCCGCCCTGTCCATGTCGGCGCAGCCGCGAGCTTGCAGCCCTGTTCCTGCCAACGGCTTGGGC
>CAYNNX010000039.1:0-5638 GCA_964398515.1 uncultured Streptantibioticus sp.
CTGATTGACCGCCGTACCGCGCACCACGGCGAGGATCCGGTGCCCGTTGCGCTCAGCGTCGCCCAGCCGCTCGACCAGCAGCATGCCGACGCCCTCGCCCCAGCCGGTGCCGTCCGCGCCGGCGGCGAACGCCTTGCACCGGCCGTCCGGCGACAGCCCGCGCTGTCGGCTGAACTCCACGAACATGTCCGGCGTGGTCATCACGGTGACGCCGCCGACCAGGGCCATCGAGCACTCGCCGCGCTGGATGGCCTGAGCCGCCAGATGCAGCGCGACCAGCGACGACGAACACGCCGTGTCCACCGTGACCGCCGGGCCCTCAAGGCCGAACGTGTAGGAGATGCGGCCGGAGACCACCGAGGCCGCCTTGCCGGTGAGGGCGTAACCCTCGATCTCCTCGGGTGCGTTGCGCAGCACGTTGGCGTAGTCCTGGCCGTTCGTGCCGATGAAGACACCGGTCCGGTCGGCGCGTACGGACGAGGGGGCGATGCCCGCGCGCTCGAACGCTTCCCACGCGGTCTCCAACAGCAGCCGCTGCTGCGGGTCCATCGCCAGCGCCTCACGCGGCGAGATCCCGAACACAGCGGCGTCGAAGCGGTCGGCGCCCTGGACGAAGCCGCCCTCGCACGCGTACGTCCGGCCGTGCCGGTCGGGGTCCGGGTCGTAGAGGGAGTCGATGTCCCAGCCGCGGTCGGTGGGGAACCCGGACACCGCGTCGCGGCCGTCTCGCAGCAGCTCCCACAGATCCTCCGGCGACTGGACGCCGCCGGGGAAACGGCAGCTCATCGCCACGATCGCGAGCGGCTCGTCGCTCGCGACGGCCCTGGCCCGGGCGGCGCCCGGCTCCGTCCCGTGCCGGCCGAGGAGTTCCTCGCCCAGATGACGGGCGAGAGCGATGGGAGTGGGGTGGTCGTAGACCAGCGTGGCCGACAGCTTGAGACCGGTGGCCGCGTTGAGTCTGTGGCGCAGTTCGACTGCGGTGAGAGAGTCGAACCCGGTCTCGCGGAACGTGCGGTCGGCCTCGAAGGCGGCCTTGCCGGTGTGACCGAGCACGTTGGCGGCCTGCTCGCGAACCAGGTTCATCAGGATGCGGTCCTGCTCGTCCGGCACAGCCCCCCGCAGGCTCTGCACCAGCGCGGACGCGGGCACCTCGGCGGACTGTTCGGCCCGGTCCCGTGCTTCGAGAGCCGCACGGGCCTCGGGCACCCCGTGCAGCAACGGCCACGGGCGCGTGGCGGCGAGGGCCCGGACGAAGCGGTCCCAGTCCACGTCCGCGACGGTCACGCACGTCTCCCCGTGCGTCAGCGCGTCGTGCAGCACGGAGATCGACGGAAGGGCCGCGACCGCCCGGATGCCGCGCCGCCGCAGGTGTTCTCCGGCCACGCCGTCGGCCATGCCGCCGTCCGCCCACGGCCCCCACGCGACGGCCAATGCGGGCAGTCCCTGGGCACGGCGCCGCTCTGCGAGGGCGTCGAGGAAAGCGTTCGCGGCCGCGTAGGCGCCCTGACCGCCGTTGCCCCAGACACCGGTCATCGAAGAGAACATCACGAAGGCGTCGAGGTCCTGACGGTCCCGCGTGAGTTCGTGCAGGTGGAGTGCGGCGTCCACCTTGGGGCGCAGCACCTTGTGCAGCGACTCGGACGTGAGCGATTCGACCAGGCCGTCGTCGAGTACGCCCGCGGTGTGCACCACGGCGTTGACCGTGTGCTGGTCGAAAAGGGCTGAGAGCGCGGTCCGGTCGGTCGCGTCGCAAGCGGCGACGGTGACCCGGGCACCCAGCGCCTCCAGCTCCTCCTTGAGTTCGAGGGCGCCCGGAGCATCGAGGCCCCGGCGGCTGGTGAGCAGCAGGTGTTCGGCTCCGACGGTCGCGAGCCAGCGGGCGACGTGCCCGCCGAGCGCGCCCGTACCGCCGGTCACCAGGACGGTGCCGCGCGGCGACCAGAGTGCGTCCGTCAGGGCCGTGCTCTGCGGTGCGTGCACCAGGCGGCGCACGGATACGCCCGAGGCGCGGACGGCGAGTTGGTCCTCGTCGGCCTGGGTCAGCAGGCCGGCCAGCCGCCGCACCGAACGGGGGTCGGGTGCGTCGGGCAGGTCGACGAGCCCGCCCCACCGCTGCGGCTGCTCCAGGGCGACCACCCGGCCCAGACCCCAGAGCTGCGCGGACGCGGGGTCGGTGAGCGTGTCCGAGGCGCCGGTGGACACCGCCCCGCTGGTCACACACCACAGCGGGGCCTCGATCCCGGCGTCGCCGAGGGCCTGTACGAGCAGGACGAGCCGCTGGAGCGCGTCCGCCCCCGCCGCGGCGAACACGATGCCTTCGGCCTGCGTCCCGGCGTCGGCGAGGATCCGGGTCAACGACTGACGGTCGGTGCCCTCACTCAGAGCCAGCGGAACGAGATCGATGCCGAGGTCCGCAAGTCCGGCCTGGATCGCCGACGTCCACTCGGTCTCCTCGGACACCGCGTAGAGCCAGGTCCCCGAAGGAACGGCACCGATGTCGCCGTGCGACTGCCAGGTGATCCGGTAACGCCAGCCGTCGGCAGTGGACTGCTCACGCCGCTGCCGACGCCAGCCGGACAGTCGGGGGGCGACCACGTCCAATTCGGCCGGCGGCAGCCCCAGGAGAGCACCGAGGGAGTCGTGGTCCTCGCTCTCGACGAGGTCCCAGAACTCGGTGTCCATGACGTCGGCCGTGCCGGGAGCTGCCGTCTGGGGCGCGTCGAGCCAGTAGCGCTCGTGCTGGAAGGCGTAGGTGGGCAGGTCGACACGGTGCGCGCCGGGGAAGAGGGCGTGCCAGTCCGGGGAGAAACCGTGCACGTGCAGCTGTCCGACAGCGGTGACGACCGCTTGCCGCTCGGGGCGGTCGGCGCGCAGCACCGGGACGGTGAACGCGTCGTCCACGCAGCCCTGGGCGAGCGCGCTGAGCACGCCGCCGGGACCGATCTCCACGAAGGTGGTCACGCCCTGGTCGTGCAGGGTCCGCACACCGTCGGCGAAGCGGACGGCTTCACGGACGTGACGCACCCAGTAATCGGCGGTGCAGCGCTCCGCGAGACGGCCGGTCAGGTTGGAAACCACCGGAATCCGGGCCTCGTTGAACGTCAGCCCACGGACGACCGCACGGAACTCGTCGAGCATCGGGTCCATCAGCGGCGAGTGGAAGGCGTGACTGACCTTCAACCGGGACGTCTTACGACCCTGCTGCGCAAAGAGCCCAGCGATCTCGGTCACCGCCTCATCGGTGCCCGAGATCACCACCGACTGCGAGCTGTTCACCGCCGCGATTCCGACGTTCTCGGTGAGCTGCGGCAGGACCTCCTCCTCGGTCGCCTGCACCGCCACCATCGCTCCGCCGGCAGGCAGCGCCTGCATCAGCGCGGCACGCGCCGACACCAGCTTCGCCGCGTCCTGAAGCGACAGCACCCCGGCCACATGCGCGGCCGCGATCTCTCCGACGGAGTGACCCGCCACATAGTCCGGCCGGATACCCCACGATTCCAGCAACCGGAACAACGCCACCTCGATGGCGAACAACGCCGGCTGCGTGCACCCGGTCTGGTGCAACTCCTCCGCATCGACGTCGACCGGAGCGTCCAGCAGCGCACACACCTCGTCGTACGCCGCCGCGAACACCGGGAACGCCGCATACAGCCCCCGGCCCATCCCAAGACGCTGCGAACCCTGACCCGAGAACAGGAAGCCGGTCTTGCCCGCGGAACGCGCCACCCCCTGGACCACGGATGCCGATGAAGAGCCCGACGCCAAGGCCCGTACGGCCTCCCTGAGTTCCTCCAGGGTCTCCCCCACCGCCACTGCCCGGTGCTCCAACACCGACCGTGTCGTGGCAAGCGAGAAACCGATGTCCGCCGGTCGCGCCTCGGCAGCCACGAAGGACAACAGACGCTCCGCCTGCCCACGCAGCGCCGCTTCGCTCCTCGCCGACAGCACCCACGCCATCGGCCCCGCGGGCGCCTCGCGGGCGGGCTCCTCGCTCGCCGGGACGTGCTCGACGATCACGTGAGCGTTGGTACCGCTGATGCCGAAGGAGGAGATCCCGGCCCGGCGCGGGTGCTCCGACTCCGGCCAGTCGACCGCCTCGGTGAGCAGCCGCACGCCGCTCTCCGACCAGTCCACGTGCGGCGTCGGTTCGTCCACGTGCAGCGTCTGCGGCAGCACACCGTGCCGCATCGCCATCACCGTCTTGATCACTCCGGCGACACCGGCGGCGGCCTGGGTGTGGCCGATGTTGGACTTCAACGACCCGAGCCACAAGGGCCGCCCGGCGTCCCGTCCCTGGCCGTAGGCGGCGATCAGGGCTTCCGCTTCGATCGGGTCGCCCAGCCTGGTGCCCGTACCGTGCGCCTCCACCGCGTCCACGTCGACCGCCGACAGCCTGGCGGACGCCAGCGCCTGCCGGATCACCCGCTGCTGCGAAGGACCGTTCGGCGCCGTCAGACCATTCGACGCACCGTCCTGATTGACGGCGGATCCCCGTACGACCGCCAGCACCTGGTGCCCGTTGCGCCGAGCGTCGCCCAGCCGCTCGACCAGCAGCATGCCGACGCCCTCGGCCCACCCCGTACCGTCAGCGCCCGCGGCGAACGCCTTGCAGCGCCCGTCCGCCGACAGCCCGCGCTGTCGGCTGAACTCCACGAACATGCCGGGTGTGGACATCACGGTCACGCCGCCGGCCAGCGCCAAAGAGCACTCGCCGCTGCGCAGCGACTGGATCGCCAGGTGCAGTGCCACGAGCGAGGACGAGCACGCCGTGTCGACCGTGACCGCAGGCCCCTCAAGGCCGAAGGAGTAGGCCACCCGGCCGGAGGCGACGCTGGTCGACGTGCCTGTCAGAAGGTAGCCCTCGATGCCCTCCACGGGCTCGTGGAGCCGGGGGCCGTAGTCCTGCGCTGTCGCGCCGATGAACACTCCGGTCCGGCTGCCGCGCAGTGAGGCCGGGTCGATGCCGGCGCGTTCGAAGGCCTCCCACGCGGTCTCCAGGACCAGGCGCTGCTGCGGGTCGATCGCGGCGGCCTCGCGGGGGCTGATGCCGAAGAAGCCCGCGTCGAAGTCGGCTGCCTCGTGGAGGAATCCTCCCTGTCGTGTCGAGGACTTGCCGACCGTGCCGGGCTCCGGGTCGTATAAGGATTCCACGTCCCAGCCACGGTTGGCGGGGAAGCCGGATATGGCGTCCCCGGCGCTCTCCACCAGCCGCCACAGGTCTTCCGGTGAGCACACCCCGCCCGGGAGGCGGCAGCTCATCGCGACGATCGCGATCGGCTCGTCGGGGTCGGCCACGGTTTCGGGAACGGCGACCGCCGCGCCCTTGCCCAGGGCTTCCGCGCTCAGGTGGCGGGCGAGCGCGAGGGGCGTCGGGTGGTCGAAGAGCAGCCCGCTGGGCAGGCGCAGTCCGGTCGCTTGCGTGAGCTGGTTGCGCAGTTCGACGGAGCTGAGGGAGTCGAAGCCGAGGTCGTGGAAGGTCCACTCGGTTTCGACCTCAGCGGCTTCGGCGTGTCCGAGCACGGCCGCAACGTTCGTCCGGACCAGGTCGAGCACAGCCGCGTCGCGTTCGCGCTCGGGCAGGGCGGCCAGCCTCTGTGCCAGGGCGCCGACGGGCGCCACGACGGTGCCGGCGTCGGTG
>CAYNNX010000039.1:5738-28915 GCA_964398515.1 uncultured Streptantibioticus sp.
CGGTGCCGGCGTCGGTGTCGGTATCGGTTGCCGGGTCGGGCTGCGGGACGGCCGGCGGTGCGGCGGTGACGGCGGGGGCCGTGGTCTCGTCCAGCCAGTACCGCCGTCGCTCGAACGCGTAGGTGGGCAGGGGTACTCGGCGTGCGCCGCGTCCCTCGAACAGGGCGTGCCAGTCCGGTTCCAGGCCGTGGACGTGCAGTGCCGCGACCGCCGCCAGCAGGGCCTGCGGCTCGGGGCGGCGGGCGCGGAGGGCGGGGACGAACAGGGCTTCGCCGGGCGCGCAGGCGCGGGCAAGGGAGGTCAGCACGCCGCCGGGGCCGAGCTCCAGGTACGTGCGGACGCCCTGCTCGTCAAGGCGGGCGACTCCGTCGGCGAACCGGACCGCGTCGCGGACGTGGCGGACCCAGTACTCGGACGTGCGGCCCTCGTACTCGTCGGTCAGACGGCCCGTCACATTGGAGACGACCGGAATGCGTGGGTGGTGGAACGTCAGACCCTCGGCCACGCTCCGGAATTCCGCCAGCATTGGTTCCATGTGCGGGGAGTGGAAGGCGTGGCTGACCCGTAGTCGGCTGGTCTTGCCACCCCGGGCCGCGCATGCCTCGGCGATCTCGGTGACGTGGTCCTCCTCGCCGGAGACAACGACGGAGTCCGGGCCGTTCAGCGCGGCGATGCTCACGCGGTCCCCGCGGTCGCCGATGAGCTCTCGCACCTCGTCCTCGGTGCCCTGCACCGCGATCATGGCGCCGACCGCGGGCAGTGCCTGCATCAACCGGCCGCGCGCAGCGACCAGTTCGCAGGCGTCGGCCAGGGAGAGGACTCCGGCCGTGTGTGCGGCGGCCACTTCACCGATGGAGTGGCCCATCAGCACGTCGGGGGTGATGCCCCAGCTCTCCAGCAGCCGGAACAGCGCGACCTCGACGGCGAACAGCGAGGTCTGCGTGTAGAGCGTCCGGTCGAGTTCCGCCGCTTCCTCGGAGCCCTCGGGAGCGAACATCACCTCGCGCAGCGGCCGGGGCAACCGGGGGTCGAGGTGGGCGCACACCTCGTCCAGCGCAGCGGCGAACACCGGGAAGGCCCCGGCCAGTTCGCGGCCCATTCCGGCGCGTTGGCTGCCCTGGCCGGAGAAGAGGAAGGCGACCTTTTCGCGCGGGCCGACGCGGCCGGTGGTCAGTGCGGCGTCGATGCCGCCGGCGGTGAGCTCGCGCAGCGCGCGCAGGAAGTCCGCGCGGTCCTCGCCCACGATGACGGCCCGGTGCTCGAAGGCGGTACGTCCGGTGGCCAGGGACCGGCCGATGTCGGGCGGCTCAAGGTCGGGGTGGTTCTCGGTGACGTGCGAGAGGAGAGCGGCCGCCTGGGCGCGGAGCCCGGAGGCGGTCTTGGCGGACAGCGGCCACAGGGTCGGTGCCGTGGACGGCCGTGGCACGGGCTCGGTCTTCGTGGCCCGGTGTTCCGCCAGAACGATGTGGCAGTTGGTGCCGCCCATGCCGAAGGAGCTGACACCGGCGAGCAGTGGGCGGCCGTCCTGGCTGTCCCAGGTGCTGTGCTCTGTCTGCACCTGGAGGTTGAGCCGGTCCAGCGGAATGACGGGGTTCGGGGTCTCGAAGTTGAGGCTGGCGGGCAGTTCGCGGTGGCTGAGCGACAGGGCAGCCTTGAGCAGGCCCGTGATGCCGGCGGCGCCCTCCAGGTGGCCGACGTTGGTCTTGGCCGAGCCGACCCGCAGGGGCCGGCCGGGATCGCGTCCCGCGCCGAGCACCGCGCCGAGCGCGGCCGCCTCGATGGGGTCACCGACCTTGGTGCCGGTTCCGTGCAGCTCCACGTAGCCGACCTGGGTGGGGTCGACCCCGGCCTGTTCGTAGGCGAGCCGGAGCACCTGTTCCTGCCCGGACTGCAGTGGCACGGTCAGCCCGTTGCCGCCGCCGTCGTTGTTGACCGCGCCGCCGCGGATCACGCAGTAGACCGGGTCTCCGTCCGCGATGGCCCGGGCCAGCGGCTTGAGGACGACGATGCCGCCGCCCTCACCCCGGACATAGCCGTTCGCACGGGCGTCGAAGGCGAAGCAGCGGCCGTCCGGGGACAGACCGCCGAAATTGGCGGCGCCCAGGGTGCTCTCGGGGACGATGTTGAGGTTAACGCCACCCGCGAGGGCCGTCGTCGACTCGCCCTTGCGGAGGCTCTCGCAGGCCAGGTGGACCGAGACCAGGGAGGAGGACTGGCCGGAGTCCACGGTCAGGCTGGGGCCGTTGAGGCCGAGGAAGTACGAGACCCGGTTGGCGATCAGGCTGCGGTGCAGGCCGGTGACGGTGTGCGGGGAGATGGCCGTGAGTCCGCAGTGGTGGTGCAGGGTCGCGTAGTCGTCCCAGATGGCGCCGACGAAGACTCCGGTCCGGGTGGAGCGCAGCGTCTCGGCGCGCACGTGCGCGTCCTCCAGCGCTTCCCAGGCAAGCTCCAGCACGAGCCGCTGCTGCGGGTCCATGGCCGCGGCCTCCTTGGGGGAGAGCCCGAAGAACCCGGCGTCGAAGTGGCCGATGTGGTCCAGGAATCCGCCCCGGCGGATGTCGGTCCTGCCCGGCGCGGACGGGTCGGAGTCGGCCACGGCGGCCCCGTCCCAGCGGTCCGGGGGGACGTCGCTGATCGCGTCCGTGCCCTCGCTGAGCAACCTCCAGAAGGCGGCCGGATCGGCGGCCCCCGGAAGCCGGCAGGCCAGGCCGATGACGGCTATGCCATCGGCCGAATCCGCCGAAGCCGAACCGGCCCGATTCCTCGCCTGGTTGAGCCCGGACTCGACCATATTGCGCTCCACCCACCCACACAGAGAACGAAAAGGCACCGTACACATGGCGGTGTGACCCTAGTTTCGGCCCAGCGCCCGGGATTTCGGAGTCGTACCGGATCAGGTCTAGGGGAATCCCAAACGGACGGCGCACGCATGTCGTCGTCCGACCATTCGCAGCCGCCAAACCAGCACGGGGGTATCACCCCGAAACACGCCTGGCGGGACAGCGCTCGACCCGACCGCTTCAATCGGCCGAGCCGACCTTCGGCAGAGCGGGCATGGTGGCCGCACGCATAGCCACGTCCCGAACTATGTTGCCCCGCCACATGTGCGCCTGACCTGCGTGTTTCTACGGTGTGCCGACACGTACCCGTCCCCACCGCACCCGAGGAAGTGGCGCACATGACCTCCGGAACCACCGCTCCCCCACCCCCCGCCGGCCTCCCCAGAATCGTCGCCGCCAGCCTCATCGGCACCACCGTCGAGTGGTACGACTACTTCCTCTACGGCTCCGCCGCAGCGCTCGTCTTCGGCCGTGTCTTCTTCCCCGAATCCGATCCGCTGACCGGCACCCTGCTGTCGTTCCTCACCTACGCCATCGGATTCGCCGCACGCCCGCTGGGCGCCCTGGTCTTCGGGCACTTCGGCGACCGCGTCGGCCGCAAGAGGCTGCTGGTGGTGAGCCTGCTGCTGATGGGCGGGGCGACCACCCTCATCGGTTGCGTCCCCGGGTACCGCACGATCGGCGTGGCCGCGCCGCTGCTGCTCACCACCCTGCGCGTCATCCAGGGGTTCGCCCTCGGCGGCGAGTGGGGTGGCGCCGTTTTGCTGGTCTCCGAGCACGGCGACGCCCGGCGACGCGGATTCTGGGCCTCCTGGCCGCAGAGCGGCGCCCCAGCGGGGAACCTGCTCGCCGTCGGCGTGCTCTCGCTCATGACCACCGTTCAAAGTGACGCGGCGTTCGCCGCCTGGGGCTGGCGCATCCCCTTCCTGCTCTCCGCAGTCCTGGTCTGCGTCGGCCTGTGGATCCGCCTCACCGTGGACGAGTCCCCCGTCTTCAAGGAGGCGCTCGCCCAAGCCGAACGACGCAAGGCCGAGGAGCCCGAGCAGCCGCCGGTGGTGGCGGTGGTCCGCCACCACCGGCGCGACATCCTGGTGGCCATGGGTGCGCGCATGGCCGAGAACATCTCGTACTACGTGCTCACCACCTTCGTCCTGGCCTACTGCGTCGACCACCTGCGGATCCCCAGGCAGACCGCCCTCAACGCGGTGCTGGTCGCCTCTGCCGTGCAGTTCTGCCTGATCCCGGTGTTCGGTGCGCTGTCCGACCGGGTCGGCCGCAAGCCGGTCTACGCTGCGGGCGCGGTCGGCGTCGGCGTGTGGGCCTGGGCCTTCTTCGCGCTGCTCGACACGCGGTCCTTCCCGGCGCTGCTGCTCGCCGTCACCGTCGGTCTGGTCTTCCACAGTGCCATGTACGCCCCGCAGGCGGCGTTCTTCTCCGAGCTGTTCGCCACCCGGACGCGCTACAGCGGTGCCTCCATCGGCGCCCAGTTCGCCTCGGTGGCCGCCGGCGCCCCGGCACCGCTGATCGCCACGGCACTGCTCCGGTCCTACGGCGACGCCGAACCGGTCTCGCTGTACGTGACGCTGGCAGCCGTGCTCACCGTGATCGCCCTGCTGGCCGCCCGGGAGACCCGCGGCAGCGACCTGGCCCGGATCGCCCCCATCGACAGCGGGGAGACGCAACGGGGCGTCACAGGCGAGGCGACCGCCGCCTCCGGCTGAGACCGTGCCCGAGGGCGCCGGTCCCCGGCTCTCCACACCGCCTGCCGCCTACGACACGATGGACGCTGTGTCCGACGAGTGTGAGCAGACCGCTCAGCAGCCCTCCGCGGCCCGCTTCGTGCGCCGCCTGCTCACCCTCCTCGCCCAGGACGCCCCGGCCGAGGACTTCGGTGCCCTCACCGCGCAGGCCCGCAGCAGCGGAATCGGCGCCCAGGAGCTGACCGAGATCGAGCAGGCCACCGGTGAAGCCCTGCGCATCCGCCGCGCACTGCGCCAGCACCGCCGCCGGGAGGCGGAACTCAGCGCACTGTTCGACACCGCGGGCGACCTGGCCGCGCTGCGCGATCTCGACGCGGTGCTCCGCTCCATCGTCCGTCGGGCCCGGATGCTGCTCGGCACCGACACCGCGTACCTGACACTCCCCGACGAAGAGGCCGGGGACACCTACATGCGGGTGACCGACGGCTCCGTCTCCCCGCTCTTCCAGAGCCTGCGGCTGCGGCTGGGCGAGGGCCTCGGCGGCCTGGTCGCCCAGACCGCACGGCCCTACGCCACCGCGGACTACCGGACCGACGACCGGTTCCGCCACACGGCCGCCATCGACGCCGGTGTGGTGGACGAGGGCCTGGTCGCCATCCTGGGCGTGCCCTTGCTGCTGGGCGCGGGCGGCAGCGGTGGCGGCAAGGTCGTCGGGGTCCTGTTCGCCGCCGACCGCACACCCCGCGCCTTCCCGCCCGACGAGGTGGCGCTGCTGTGCTCGCTCGCCGCGCACGCCGCCATCGCCATCGACACCGCGCGGGCCCTGTTCGACACCCGTGCCGCGCTCGCCGAGCTGGCGGAGGCGAACGCCGTCATCCAGGCGCACTCGGCGGCCGTGCAGCGCGCCGAGGAGGCGCACGACCGGCTCACCGACCTGGTGTTGCGCGGTTGCGCGGTCTCCGACGTCGCGGCCGCGGTCGCCGGTCTGCTCGACGGCTCCATCACCATCCACGACGCCGACGGGCGCGCCCTCACCGCCGTAGGGCGCGACGGAGACGCCTTCCGCCACGACGCCTCGGGCCGTGCGGGCCTCGCCGGGGCCGTCGGCGCCTCCCGGGCGGCCGCCCGCGCCGTCTTCCGGGACGGCCGCTGGGTGTGCGCCGTCCTCGCGGGCCAGGAGCTGCTCGGCAGCCTGGTGCTGCACGGGCGGCCGCGCCTCGACGACTCGGACCGGCGTCTGTTCGAACGCGCCGGTGTGGTGACCGCACTCCTGCTGCTGATGCAACGGTCGGTCGCGGAGGCGGAGAACCGAATCCGCGGCGAGCTGATCACCGACCTGCTCACCGACCCCGAGCGCGATCCCGCGGGCCTGGCGGCACGCGGGCTGCGCCTGGGTGTCGACCTCGCCCGGCCCCATCTGGTGCTGCTCGCCGAGACCGCCGACGACTGCTCCGACAGGCTTCTCGGCGCCGCCAGGCAGTACCT
Source organism: uncultured Streptantibioticus sp. (assembly GCA_964398515.1). Classification (GTDB taxonomy): domain Bacteria; phylum Actinomycetota; class Actinomycetes; order Streptomycetales; family Streptomycetaceae; genus CAYNNX01. Next base: position 11,764 of record CAYNNX010000039.1, read on the forward strand.
CTTCGGGAGCGACGGCGTCTGCGCCGAGCACGGCGGAGCCGTCGTCCTGCTGCGGCCGCACACCGACGCCCTGCCGGGCAGGCGGCTCGATCCCCGGCAGGCGGGCGATACGGCACGGGCGGCCGCGGCGCAGCTCACCCGGCTGGCCGGCGCCCCGGTCACGGTCGCCGCCGCCGGGCCCGCCGCGGGTCCTCAGGCGCTGGCCGCCGCACACGCCGAGGCCGCACGATGCCTGCGGGCGATGCGCGTACTGGGCCGCACCGCGGAGGGCGGATGCGCCGCGGACCTGGGCTTCCTCGGCGTCGTCCTGGGCAACGGGCCCGACGTGGCCGACTTCGTCACAGCCACGCTCGGGCCCCTGCTGGAGTACGACGCCCGCCGCGGCACCGAGCTGATCCGCACGCTGGAGGCCTACTTCGCCGCCGGTGGCAGTCTCACCCGCGCCAAGGACGGTCTGCACATCCACGTCAACACCGTGGTACAGCGCCTGGACAGGATCGCGGCGCTGCTCGGGCCCGACTGGAGCAGCCCCGAACGGGCCTTGGAGCTGCAACTGGCGCTGCGCGTCAACCGTCTCGGCGGGCAGGCCACGCAGCATGTGCCGGACCGTGTTCCGGGTGACGGTCCGTCGAGGCCGTCACCCGGGTGAGGTGGAGACCGCGTCACCCGGTCGCAGGGGCGCCCCGGACACGGGCCGGTTGCGGGAAGTGGCCTAGCGGTGGCCGACCTCCCATTTGTCGGACACAACGCTGTGCCCGAAGTCGGCCGCCAGCATCTTCTCTCCCCGGTACCGGGGGATCTCGATGGAACGGCCCTTGAAGTCCTTGCGGTTCCACACGACCACGTCGTATCGGCCGTTGTTGTACAGCGACTTCACGCGCTGGAGGGCACGCGTGTGCATCAGGTCCCTGTTGTCGCCCTTGATCACCGTGGCTGCGCCGGTGTAGTCGGTTCCGCTGTAGGCACACAGGGCGCCGACCGCACAGTTCTTCGGCGCGGAAGGGGCTGGGGCGTCGGCGTAGGCCTGCCCTGCGGCAGGAAGAAGGAGCGCGCTCAAGGACACGGCCGCCACTGCACGCAACGTACGCTGAGTAGTCATGCATTCACAGATAGCATCACACGTGGCGGCAGGTGTGGGACATCCGGGCAACGCCACCTGATGGGAGTATCCGGGTTCGCTCGACAGGCCACCGCGGCGCGGCTCATTCCTGCTCGCCGTCCTCCACCGGATACGCCCGGGTGAAGGTGGCTCCGCACCGGCACGCGGACAGCTCCAGCAGTTCCCCGTCCTCGCCGACAGCGAAGCCCTTCTGCAGACGGACGTGCACGTGGTCTGCCATGACACACCAACTTTCAATCGACTCATCGCGCACACCGGGCCCACTGCCGCAAGGCGACTTGAGCGCCCCTCGCGGGCACCGAAGGCGACCGAATCGGTGCCCACCGTAGTCGGCCGGTGTGGCCAGATCTCCCATCATCCACACCGCACACGGCACGACAAGGCGCGTCCGCGTTGTGAGAGGCCCAAGGCGCTGCGGCTCAGCGCGAGCGGGTCATTACCGTGCGCGTCGCGCCGGTCGCAGATCAGGGCGGCGAGCCGGTCGGAGTTGTCGTCCATCATGGTCAGGTGTGAGTGACCGCGTATTCCCCGATCGGGCAGGTCGATCCACTCCGAGGGGCCCGGTGGCAGGACAGGTGCGCCCTCTCGATACCGCCCGCCTGATCAACGCATGCCGTGGGTCACCAGGGGCCTGCCGAATCCCCCTGTTCAGCGGGCAGTTCACCGGACGACGGCGGCACGGCCACACCGACCGTCCGCTCATCCCTCCGAGCTCGCCCCTGGCACGGCGGTCCTGGCCGGAACGCGGGGAAGCACCTGGCCAGGACCGAGTCATCGCGCCCGCTGCCTACACGCTGCCGCGCCAGCCGCCGGTCTCCCGGCCACGGGATTCGATGTACTCCTTGAAGTGCCGCAGGTCACTCTTGGCCTGCCGCTGCACGAAGCCCAGCTTGTCCCCGACGGTGTCGGCGATGCCCTGGGGGTCGTGTTCGAGTTGCAGCATGATCTCGGTACGGCCGTCGTCGAGCCGGTGGAAGGTGACCACACCGGCCTGCCGGGCCTCGCCCGTCACGGTGGTCCACGCCACCCGCTCGTCGGGGACCTGTTCGGTGATCTGCGCGTCGAACTCGCGGCGCTGCCCCGCGACCTTCGTCACCCAGTGGGTGAGCGTCGGAGTGCGTTGCTCGACGCGCTCGACGCCGCCCATGAACCTGGGGAACTCCTCGAACTGGGTCCACTGGTTGTACGCGGTGGTGACTGGCACATCGACCGTGATGGCCTCCTGGACACGCGACATCTCGCAGCACTCCTCCCTCGAATGATCGGGTTCTATGTCGCGGGTACCCTCCTGGGCGGAAGGAATCCCCCATCGCCGACGATTCCGCCAGGCGCCGCGGCGCAGGACGCAGGGGCCCGGCTCGGCGTCGCCCGGGAAGCGGCGGGTACCGCGGGACGCCGCGACGACGAGCAGGTCCCGTCAGCCGAACCGTCCTCCGAGGTCCTGCCATCCCGTCCAGGGGCTGCCCACCGTCCGCACGTCCGAGTACGCGTGGCCGTCCGCGCCGATCCCGAACACCTGCACCTGCCGGCCGAACGCCACCGCCGACACCTCGCCTGACAGGTTTCCGCCCAGGTCCTGCCAGCCCGACCAACCTGCGTCCTGGGCCCAGACATCGCTATAGGCATGGCCGTTCGGGCCACGTCCGAACACCTGCATCTCCTGCGCGAACTGCATCGCGGCCACGTCCCACACGAGCCCGCCGCCCAGGTCCCGCCAACCAGACCAGCCGACGGACGGATCCCACACGTCCTGGTACGCACGGCCGTTCGCGGCATGCCCGAAGAGCTGCATCTGCCGGCCGAACCGCACTGCCGACACATCGCCGGTCAGGACCCCGCCCAGGTCCCGCCACCCCGACCACCCGCTGCCCGGATCCCACACGTCGGAGTACGCATGACCGTTCAGACCGATCCCGAACACCTGCATCTGGCTGCCGAACCGGACCCCGGACACGTCGCCGGCCAGCCTCCCGCCCAGATCCCGCCACCCCGACCACCCACTGCCCGGATCCCACACGTCGGAGTACGCGTGCCCGTCGATCCCCACGCCGAACACCTGCATCTGCTGTCCGAACCAGACCGGCGACAGGTCGCCGAGCAGATCACCACCGAGGTCGCGCCAGCCCGACCAGCCACCGCCCGGATCCCACACGTCGGAGTACGCGTGGCCGTCCGCGCCGATCCCGAACACCTGCACCTGCCGGCCGAACGCCACCGCGGACACATCGCCGGCCAGATTCCCGCCCAGATCCCGCCACCCGGACCAGCCACCGCCCTGCTCCCACAGGTCCGCCTGGACATGCCCGTTCGCCGCCCGGCCGAACACGTACATGTTCTGACCCGTTTGAACGGGCGCCAGCCTGCCGAGTGACGCCGGCGGCCTGGACCCGGTGCCCTTCACCACGTACGTGGTGACCGAGCGAGGGGGCAGTGTGTCGGCGAACCGCCCCGACGTGACCGGGATCGGGGCTTGGACCGCGAGATTCTCGGCCACGTCGGTGCGGTGCGGTGTGGCCACGCCGCCGCCCGCGGCGAAACCGGACAGGTCGTAGGAGACCGGTTTCGCGCTGCGGTCGTGGTTGGTGGCGACGATCACCAGCGTGCTGCTCTTGTCGTCGTAGGCGGCGAAAGTGTCAGGGTCGCTGTCGGCGACCATGCGGTAGCCGGGCCTGACGAACTTCGAGTAGTTGCCCATGACGTAGTACCGCTTGGGGAACGTGATGCCCGCCGGCGCCGGACCCGATGGCTCGATGTTCGTACACACCAGGCCCCACAGGTCGTCGCAGGTACCGTCGTCACCCGGTTTCGTCCCGCCGTCCACCGCCTGCCAGATCGACCACGCCGTCGGGTGCATCTGGTGCTCGTTGGTGTCGATCCGCGAGGAGAGCAGAAGGGCGTTGTCCATCGCGTCGCCGTCCAGCGAGCCGTTGCCGCCCCACTCCGACATCCACACCGGTTTGCCGGTCCGCTGCCCGATGTCGTAAAGGGCGCCGCCGTTCTGACCGTCCTGGTAGTCATGGGTGTTCAGCTGCGCCACGGTGGCCCGGCTCGCCGCGTCGTAGTGCCGGTAGTCCGCGACGGCACCGGCCACCGTCTGCTCGTCGGACGCACTGATCGCCGTGTACGCGGCCGCGCCCGAGTCGTTCAGACTCGACTTCAGTCTGGCCAGGACGGCGTTCTGCGCGCGCCAACCGACGTTCATGCCTTCCTGGTTGCCCATGAACCGCCAGGGGGTCACCGTGGGCTCGTTGAACGGGTCGAGGGTACGGAAGGTGATACCCCAGGCGTCGTGGAAGTGCTTGACCACGGTGGCCAGATACCGCGCGTAGTCCCCGTAGAAGACCGGGGAGAGATTGTCCGCGGCGGACAGCCCGCCCGAGGTGCACTGGTCCACGGTCATCCAGGCGGGCGCCGAGTAGGCGATCGCCTCGAAGCGGTTCGCGCCGAGGGCCTTGGCCGCCTGGAGCATCCCGCGCTGGTTCGGGTCCGCGGACCAGTCGTACACCCCCGGCAGCGGCTCGAAGGTGGGCACGGCGGCGCCTGTCCGCTGCGCCAAGCGGCAGACATCCAAGGGCGAGGCCGCACCGATGTCGTAGCGGACGACGTTGAGCCCCAGGCCGTCCTCGAGCGAGAAGAGCGACTTGGCCAGCTTGTCCCTCGCGTCGGCACTGGACCATCCGCCGGTGCTCTCCGCCCACCACGCGAGCGACGTTCCCCAGCCCTCGACGGTCTGGTACGTGCGCCTGGGATCGACCTTGACGACGCTCGCCGGGGCGTCGGCCCGAGGCGGGGCCGCATTGGCAGCCGGACTCGGCAAGGCGACTGCGGCCGGACCGGACGCCGCGACCGCCGCCGCCGCGATCAGCGCCGCGCCCAGCGTGCCCGCCACCCGTTGCCGTAGGGCTGTTGGCATACGTCCTCCCCCAGAACACGTCCGCCGATCCGACTTGTTGTACCTCACGGCGGTGCCGCGCACCAGAGCGTGCTGCGATGAACGCTCCGGCCGCTTCCGGAACGGGCAGGGCCTTCAGCCGGCGGTGTCGGCGTGCGGGCCCTGGCGGTGCCGGGTCGGCGCACCTGTGCGGGATCGGCCGGTCACGCGCCGATCCGCGTCCGGACGTGCAGGTGCCCCTCCGTCGGGAAGGCAGGAGGGCTGGGGGGAAGGACGCCCCGGAGAACAAAGCCGTTGTTCTCCGCGACGCGGCAGGAGGCGTGATTGCCCGAGGCGTGCAGGAGGTCCAGGCGGGCAAGAGGCATCACACGCTGCGGACCGAGCGCCCACCGCGATACCGCGTCAAGGGCGCGCGAGGCCACTCCTCGCCCCCTGGCCTGTGCCGACGTCCAGTAGCCCACCTCTGCCGAGGCTTCGGCCGAAGGTGCCTTCTTGAGCACGACGTGGCCTATCGGACGGCCGTCATCGCTCATGCCCTCGCCGCACTCCAGCACGGCGAAGCTGAACCGGCTACCGGTGGCCCACCCCTCACTCTGAGCGTCGACCCATCGCCGGGCCTCCTCCTCGCTTTCGAGATGCGTCATCAGCCACCGGCGCAGCAGCGGATCACGATGAGCCGCAACGAGCACCCCCGCATCCTCCGCTCGCCACGGTCGCAGTATCAGCCCGGGCGCGGACGGGGTCGGCTCCACCGACAGACTGACAACCACGATGCTCCTCGGATCCGATCTCCATTGCCATCGCCAACCTACCCGCGCTGCGCCCTGCTGGGCGGCGAGTCGGCTGCTCGACACCCCGTCGTCACGGTGGGACGGGGCAACGCCGACTCGCCGGCTGGCGCGTCCACTTGACCCACCAGGTAATTGGATGACGTTCCGGCTCCCCTTAGGTTGTGGTCACGGCACACCGAGGGACGGTGTGCCGCGACGGAAACGGGGGTCAAACGACCGTGTTCTTCACCACCGCCGACGGTACCCGCCTGTCCTACGAGGACTACGGCCAGGGCGAGACGCTCGTCTTCGTGGCCAGCGCCATGCTCGATGCCGACATGTGGGAGTACCAGATCCCCTACTTCGTGGAACGCGGCTACCGCTGTGTGGCCTTCGACCGGCGTGGCCACGGGCGCTCCGACCGCCCCTCGGGCGGCTACGACCTCGACACCTTCTGCGACGACCTCGCCGCACTCCTGGACCATCTGGACCTGCGCGACATCACCCTGGTCGGGCACTCGCTCGGCGGTGTCGAGGTCGCCGGATACCTCGCCCGGCACGGCGAGGAACGGGTGGCCCGCGTCGTGTTCGTCTCCGCCGTGCTGCCCTGCCTGAAGCGGTCGGCCGATAACCCCGAGGGCGTGCCGGAGGAGTTGTTCGACGCCACGATGGCCAGGATCCGCGCCGACCGGCCCGCCTGGCTCGCCGGTCAGGCCCAGGCGTTCTTCGCCACCCACCTCAACCCCCACGTCTCGCCCGCCATGGTCGACTGGATGATGTCGCTGTGCCTTCGACCCTCAGCCTGGGCGGTGCAGAAGGCACAACGGGCGGTGTTCGACGCGGATTTGCGCGCGGCCCTGTCCGCCGTCAGTGTGCCCGCTCTCGTCGTCCACGGTGCCGCCGACTTCTCCGCGCCGCCGGAGATCACCGGACGGCGTACCGCCGCGCTGATCCCCGGCAGCGTCTACAAGGAGTACCCGACCGCCGGACACGGCGTGTTCGCCAGCCACCATGAGCAACTCAACGCGGATCTCCTGGAGTTCGTCAAAAGCTGACCGCTTCCGGCCGGCCCGCCCATCCGCCGCGGCGCGGATGGGCCCTGGCCTGACACCGGTGTCAGGGCGTGAGGACCGGCCGGCCTCGCACACCGCCCTTCGCGAGCAGGCGACGGCCGCCGGCTGACCGGTCTCGGTGGAACGGGCGGTGCGCCCATGTCTTTCCGGTGAAGTGCCGGTGGACCGCGGCTTTCCCGCAGGTGCGCGCTGGGCGGCCGTTTCCGTCAGGCCGTTCCGCCGGCACGCGACTGTCCCGTACCCTCTGCTCGTCACAACGGCTGCGTGTGCGGGTTCACGCCGAGTGGGGGGACACAGCCTGACGTGCTCAGATCCTCTAGGCGCCGCGCAGGTCGTCGCGGTGTCCTTCTCGTGGCCGCCTTCGGCGCGATCATCGCGTTGACGGGAGCGTTCCTGACGTTCGGTTCGGCCGGTGCCACGGACGCCCAACCGGTCTCCGCCTCCGCGATATCCGGCACAGCGCCTCCACTGCCGGCCACGGCGCCGCACTGGACGGCTGTGGAGGCCAAGCGGTTCTGGACCAGGCAGCGCATGGCCCAGGCGAAGCCGCTCCCCGACCCCGACCCCGGCTACAGCGCCGCCACCAAGCCCCCGTCCCCGAGCGCGTCCGGTCCGGCCGGTGCCGTCGTTGCTCCCGGCGCCTCCGCCACCAACCCGGCCGGGACCGGGATCGGGGTCGGGCCAACCAGCTCATCCTTCGGCGGACTGCCCACGGTCGGGCGGATGTACATGCGGGTCGGCAGCGGGTACTACTTCTGCACCGCGAGCGTGGTGAGGAGCCCGCACCACGACATCGTGCTCACCGCGGGCCACTGCATGGACAGCAGGGCGGGCGCCGGATCGCTGGCGTTCGTTCCGCAGTGGACCGCGGCCGACCCGCAGCCGTACGGGATCTTCCCCGTCGCCACGGACTCCGAGGGGCGCAGCCGGGTCTGGATCGATCCGCGCTACTACGACCGCGGGCACGGGCGGGGAGCGCCCTGGGACGTGGCCTTCGCACAACTCGGGCCGCGCAGCGACGGCAGGCAGGTGCAGGACGTGGTGGGCGGCAACAACCTGTCCACCGGCCGCGGCTACGCCTTCCCCAGTGTCACGCTGGTCGGCTACCCGGGCACCGACCCGCAGCCGCTGATCTGCTCGAACAGCACCACCCGGTTCACCCCGACCGACGGCACCCCAGGGTCGTACCTGCGGATCGCCTGCAACGGCTTCCGCGCGGGAACCAGCGGCGGTCCGTTCCTGGCGGACTTCGACCCGCGGACCGGGACCGGTGACGTGGTCGGCAGCATCGGGGGCTGGGCCACCGGCGGTCCGACCGACGACGTCTCGTACAGCTCGTACTACGGCAGCGACGTCCAGAGCCTCTACAACGCCGCGGTGGCCGCGAGCACGCCCGCGCGCCCCAACGTACTGCCGGGCGCCTCCACGCTCACGCACGCCGCCCTCATCACCACCGGCTACTTCACCCCCTCACCCTCACCCGACCGGGACAAGAGCGACGTGGTCGTGCGCTGGTCCGACGGGGAGCTGACGCTGTACCGCGGCGCCGGCAACGGGCGGTTCGACAAGGCCATCCAGCTCGTCGCACCCAACACGACATGGACCAAGGCGGTCTCCATCGCCGCCGGCGACTTCACCGGCGGCGACAGCTACGATCTGCTGGTCCGCTGGGCCGGCGGCAGCCTGACCCTCTTCCCCGACGTGGGCGCACGCGGCCTCAGCAGCCAGATCACCCTGGTCGAGCCGGGCTCGCTGTGGCAGCACGAAGTCGCCATGACAGCGGGTCGGTACAGCACGGACGACAGCCGGCCCGACGACCTGATCGTGCGCTGGTCCGACGGCGAGACCACGCTCTACCCGAACATCGATGCGGGAGGATTCCACGGCGAGGTCAGGCTCAATCCGCCCAACTCCACCTGGACCCATGCCACATGCATCACCTCGGCCGACTTCGCGGGCAGCAGCCGGTCCGACCTCGTGGTCCGCTGGTCGGACGGTGAGCTGACCCTGTACCCGGACGTCGACCGGAACGGGTTCCACCGCGAAGTGCGGCTACGGGCACCGAGTTCCCTGTGGACCCATGCCACCGTCACCACGGCCGGCGACTTCACCAGCACCGACAACCGGTCCGACGACTACCTCGTGCGCTGGTCGGACGGCCAGTTGTCGATGTACCAGGACAGCGGCGAAGCCCTGGGCGCCGAGTCCGTGCTCGTGGCCGCGTCGGGCTCGCCGCTGCCGTACCACCGGCGCTGATCCGCGCACCGCCGGGGGCCGCCGCGGCGAGACGACGACGGGCCCGCGTTCACGGGGAGAGCTCGCGTTGCATCAGGACGGTGTCGATGCGCTTGCCGTGCTTGCTACCGACCTTGTGAAGGCGGCCGCTCTCCTCGAAGCCGAGCGAGCGGTGCAGGGCCTGGGACGCCGGATCCCCGCTGTCCGCGATGACGGCGATCATCTGACGCGCGCCGAATCGGGCGCACCGGGCCAGGAGTTCGACGAGCAGGCGGCGTCCGTACCCCTGGCCTGTGTGATCGGGGGCCAGGTAGATGCTGTCCTCAAGGGTGTGGCGGTAGGCGGGCTTCGGCCGCCACGGCGATGCGAGAGCGTAGCCGAGCACTGCACCGCCTCGGGCCAGGACGAGGAAGGGCATGCCGCTTCGGGTGTGCGCCTCGATCCGCTCACGCCAGTGAGCGGCGTCCGGCGGTGTGGTCTCGAAGGTGGTGACGGTTTCGGTCACGTAGTAGGCGAAGATCGCGGCGATCGCCTCGGCGTCTTCGGGACGCGCGGAGCGTATCGCGGCTTCCTTCGGTGCGCTCTTGGCGGCTCCGGAGGCGATTTCCCCTACCGGGTCGATTGGGCCGCTGGAGTGTTCCTCTATAGTGCACACAACATGACATTATAGGGGAATGATCGATGTCACGGCGCTCGGCGCACGCATCCACGATCTGCGCATCGAGCGGGGCCTGGGGCTCCAGGCCCTGGCCGAAGCTGCCGGAGTGAGCGTCAGCATGCTGTCCGCCGTCGAACGCGCCCAGAAGACGCCGACCATCGTCGTCCTCGCACGGATCGCCGAGGGCCTGCAACTCCCCCTGACGCGGTTGCTCGCGGAGGTCGAGAGCGATCGGGTCGTCGTGCGCCGGGCGGATGAGCAGGACACGGTCGACGAGCCCGGCGGCTGGCGTCGCGTCGTCCTCACCCCGGTCGTGCCGGGAGTCAACTTCGAGTGGATCCGCACAACCCTGCCGGCCCACTGCGACGCGGGGAGCTTTCCGGCGTACGCCTCCGGTTCCCACGAGTTCGTCGCCGTCGACTCCGGAACCCTGCACATCACGATCGGGGACGCCGAGTACGACCTGACCGCCGGCGACTCGGTGTACTTCCCCGCGGACACCGCACACGCATACGCCAACCGCACCGATGCACCCTGCACCTATCACGTCGCCGCCCTGGTCATGCGGCCGCGTCGCGCCGCCCCCGGGACGCCGGGATGACGGACGACGAGCAGGTCGTCCGCCGCGCCGCCCCGGGGAGCGCGGTTGTCACTTCGGGCGGCGCTGGACGAAGCGCAGCAGATTGCCCGACGGGTCGCGGAAGGCGCAGTCGCGGACGCCGTAGGGCTGGTCCATCGGCTCCTGCAACACCTCGCCGCCCGCGGCACTGATGCGCTCGAAGGTGGCGTCGCAGTCGTCGGTGGCGAAGATGACCCCGCGCAGCATGCCCTTGGCCAGGAGTTCGGCCATGGCCTCCTTGTCGGCCGGTGAGGCGTTGGGATTGGCGAGCGGCGGTTCGAGGACGATGTCCACGTCCGGCTGGGAGGGCGACCCGACGGTCACCCACCGCATCCCCTCGAATCCCACGTCGTTGCGTACCTCGAGGCCGAGCACGTCGCGGTAGAAGGCGAGCGCCTTGTCATGGTCGTCGACAGCGATGAAGCACTGGGAAAGCCTGATGTCCATGCGTTCACGCTACGACCGGGCGGCCGGAACCGGCTTCTCCGTTCCTGACCGGTCGCGTGTGGATCTTGGCGATGCACGCGGGGATGGCGGCGCCCCGATCATGGCTTCGGGCCCGGTAGGCGCTCGGGGTCTCGCCGACCAGCTGGGTGAACCGCGAGCTGAACGAGCCCAGCGACGTGCAGCCCACCGCGAAGCAGACCTCCGTCACCGTGAGATCGCCACGCCGCAGCAGCGCCTTGGCCCGCTCGATGCGGCGGGTCATCAGGTAGCTGTACGGCGTCTCCCCGAAGGCCGCGCGGAAGCTGCGCGAGAAGTGGCCCGGCGACATCAGGGCCGCGCGCGCCAGCGCCGGCACATCGAGCGGCTCGGCATAGTCGCGGTCCATCCGGTCCCGGGCCCGGCGCAGCCGCACCAGGTCGTCGAGGTCTCGCCGTGTCACCCGCCCAGCTTCCCACATGCCCCCCATCCGCTGCTCGGCGTGGTGCCCGAGGCGGCCGTCGGCGGATCTCTCGTCGCCACACGGCGGCATGCCCCTGGCAGTTTCTCCCGTGGATTATCGGATGCAGTTCCCGCAGGCGATGACCCTGCGGTGCGTAGGGACACCGACCGGAGGACGAGGTACCCCTGATGGCGGTTGCGCCAGCCCTTCCGGCATTCACCGCAGACATCATCCATGACGAAGTGCCTCTTGAATGCCGGGTAGCCCGCGACGGTTCCGGGTGGAATTCCCGCGGGTCCGCGGCAAAGGTGATCGGGTCGTTGCGGACGCCGATGCCGCCGACTGGGCGGCGGACGCGTGGCCCCGCGCCGCGTACCAGGTCACTGCCGTGCCACCGCCGTCTGTGCGGTGCCGTGCGCGGCCGCCGTGGCGCCGGTGCTTCGAGTGCTTTTCTCGGCTGGTCCTACGGCGTCGCGGTGACGTGAGTTCCGACGGAGAAGAACCCGGATGAAGAGCCTTCCGGGTTTCCCGGTAACGCCTGCACCAGGAAACCGAAAAGGTGTGACCGCCGGGTCCTCCGGTTGCCCGTTTCCACGGATCCCTGGAACCTGGAAACCCGTTCACCGCCGATTGCCGGTTTCTGAGGCTGTTCATTGCAGGTGCCATAGCGAGCGCGAACGGAGGACACCATCGTGAACAGGAAGAACCGCCCCGACCCGGCGGCGTCGTCCGCCGCCGCCCTCGCGTTCCTGTCGGTCGCCTTCAGCAGTGTCGCATCGACTGCCGCCCTCGCAGCGGACGGCACCGGGCAGTGCGCCGAGGGCCCGCGGGGCAGGGTGTGCGCCCGGCGCCTGCCGACCGGCTACCGCGCCACCGACGTCGACACCAGCGGCACGACGCACACCGGGGACTTCGATCTCGTCCCCGACCACGGAGATCCGGTCGAGGACCCCGGCGCGTTCACCGCCGGCGTACGCAACACGAGCCCGCACACCAACGACTTCGCAACCGGAATCCTCGGCTGCGCCAGGGCCGTGGGGTTCGACCGGGGCGACCACCCGCTCCCGCCGCTGCCGTCACCCGAGGTCTGCCCGGCCCAGGACGCCGAAAGCTACCCGTACGCGCACAGCGCCCCCGACAAGCCCGACCGCTGGGGCTTCTACACCCGCGAGTGCACCTCGTTCGTCGCCTGGCGCCTCAACCAGGCCGGGATCGCGCTGCGTGACCACGACTACCCCGCCCCCGGTATCCACTGGGGAGACGCCGCCCACTGGGCCGATGCCGCCAGGCAGGCCGGAATCCCGGTGGACCGCACCCCCGTCCCCGGTGCCGTCGCGCAGTTCCCGCCAGGGGTCGACGGCGCCTCCAGCCACGGCCATGTGGCATGGGTCCTCCAGGTGAACGCGGACGGCACCGTGACCGTGGAGGACTACAACTGGCACGGCCACACATACCTTCAGCACTCGATCGACCCGTCCGGCGTCAACTTCATCCACTTCACTCGTTGAACGCTGGTGCGCGGCAGGCGCGTTGAACGGTTCTCCCCGGCTCGCCGGGGCACGGTGACCGGCTGACGCGCGACGGGGGAAGGCCCGGGGACGTTCGGGCCTCCCCGTCGCTCCGGGGTCAGCCGACGGTGGCCGCCTCCAGGCTGCGGTCGTGGTGCCTGCTGATGTTCCGCTCCAGCAGGGCCAGGGTCTCGGCCACGCCGACCTGCCCGGTCCCGGCCCGCGGGAGCCGCCCGTCCGCCTTCTTGAGGTCGGCCAGCGCCTTGTCGATGGCGGTCTGCGCGGCGGACAGGCACGGCGTGCTGTAGATCGCCACGTCCACACCGAGTTCGGACAGCTCGGTCAGCGACAGCCGCGGCGACTTCCCGCCCGCGATCTGGTTGAACAGCAGCGGCTTGTCGCCGATGACCTGGCGCACCTTGTGGATCCAGTCGACGCTGCGCACCCCGTCGACCAGGATCACGTCGGCGTCCGTCGTGGCCAGCGCCTTGGCCCGGCGCAGGATCTCGGTCTCATCGGTGGCATCGGTGCGGGCGACGACCACCAGGTCTCGCCGTGCGGCGAGAACCATCTCGAGCTTGCCCAGGTACTCCTCCAGCGGCAGCACCTGCTTGCCGTCCACATGCCCGCACCGCCGGGGCCGCTTCTGGTCCTCCAGGATCACCCCGGAGGCGCCGCAGGCCTCGAGCTGCTGCACGACGTGGCACGCGGTCTCCGGGTCCACGTACCCGTCGTCGATGTCGACGAGCAGGTGCTGTCCGGGGAAGGCGAGCCGCAGCCGCTGCACGAACGCGACGATGTCCGGCCAGGCGATGAAGCCGATGTCCGGCAGCCCGTAGTGGGACGCGGCGAAGCCGAAGCCCGAGACGAACATCCCGTCGTAGTGCTGGGCCGCGAGCGAGGCGGAGAACATGTCGAAGATGCCGATGAGCGGTGTCGCTCCGTCTTCGGCTATCGCCGCACGTAACTTGTCGGGGTGGTTCACGCTATCCTCCGAGTGTCGGTTTCGATGGCGCACCTGCCGGGTTCTGCCCGCGAAGCTCAACTCGGCAGGAAGCGTCGAGGAGTTGGCGTCTCTGCGTAACGTTCGGCAAAACGTTAGCAAAGCGACGGACGCGGCACGCGGGTCGGGATGTGTTTCGCGCCGCCCCACATCCAGTGTTTACGACAGGATGTCCTGTCCGGTTCAATGCGCCGAGTGTCGCGTTAACCTTCCGAACACGCCGCGGTCGAAACGCGGGCCCGGTGCGTGACGAACGCGGCGACGGCGCCGGGGCGATCCCGATTCGGGCGTCACCGGCCGAGTCGGCGTTGCATCCCGAGCATGTTGGCCGAAAGCCCGTCAGGTCGGCTCACCCGGAACTGTCCGCAGGCTCGTCGGCCAGGCCGAGACGCAGGTGCTCGACGTGGTAGAGGGCCTGGTCGAGGAGCTCGGCGACGTGGTTGTCGTAGAGGGCGTAGATCACGGAGCGGCCCCGGCGGGTGCCGGTGACGAGGCCGAGGTTGCGCAGCAGCCTGAGCTGGTGGGAGCAGGCGGACTGCTCCATGCCGACCTCGGCGGCCAGCTCGGTCGCCGCCAGCGGCCCTTCGCGGAGCCGGGCCAGGATCAGCAGCCGGGAGGGCGTGGCCAGCGCCTGCAGTGTGGTGGCCACCCTTGCGGCGTTGGCCGCGTCGAGGCGGGTGCGCGAGGCGGCATTGCCGGCGGGGGTGACGACTCCATGGCCCATGCCCTCATGCTACCGGGACCGATTCGAACGCATGAAGAGGTGTTCATGCGTTCCTGTATGGTGGAGCTGTCGGAACCGCTCCGCCCACCTGCGCGAAGGAATCCCGCTGCGATGCCCTCCACCCTCACCCGTCCGGCTCCGGCAGCCGCACAGGCCGCCCGTGACCTGGTCGCTCCTCGCCGCCGCACCCGGATCCTCGCCCTGGCGGAGGCACGCTGGGCGACGGCCGCCGTACTGCTGTTCCTGATCGCCTTTCCGCTGCAGCTGCTGGGTGCTCCGGCGTGGGCCTGGGGGCCGCTGTACGCGCTGACCTACGCCGCCGGCGGCTGGGAACCCGGCTGGGCGGGCCTTCAGGCGCTGAAGGACAAGACGCTCGACGTGGACCTGCTGATGGTGGTCGCCGCACTGGGCGCGGCGGCGATCGGGCAGGTGCTGGACGGCGCACTGCTGATCGTCATCTTCGCCACCTCGGGCGCCCTGGAGGCGATCGCCACCGCCCGTACCGCGGACTCGGTGCGCGGGCTGCTCGACCTGGCCCCCGCCACCGCCGCGCGCATCGGCGACGACGGCGGTGAGGAGAGCCTTCCCACCGAACTGCTGCGGGTAGGGGATGTCATCCTGGTGCGGCCCGGCGAGCGGGTCGGCGCCGACGGACGGGTGCTCGACGGCGCGAGCGAGGTCGACCAGGCCACCATCACCGGTGAGCCGCTGCCGGTGGCCAAGCAGCCCGGTGACGAGGTGTTCGCCGGCACCCTGAACGGCACCGGCGCCCTGCGGGTGAAGGTCGAACGGGACCCGTCGGACTCGGTGATCGCCCGGATCGTCGCCATGGTCGAGGAGGCCTCCGAGACCAAGGCGCCCACCCAGCTGTTCATCGAGAAGGTGGAACAGCGGTATTCGGTCGGCATGGTGGCGGCCACGGTGGCGTTGTTCGCGCTGCCGCTGGCGTTCGGTGCCGCCTTGCAGCCGACTCTGCTGCGGGCGATGACGTTCATGATCGTCGCCTCTCCGTGCGCGGTGGTCCTGGCTACCATGCCCCCGCTGCTGTCCGCGATCGCCAACGCCGGACGCCACGGCGTGCTGGTCAAGTCGGCCGTGGTCATGGAGCGGCTGGGCCAGGTCGACCAGGTGGCGCTGGACAAGACCGGCACCCTGACCGAGGGCACGCCCAGGGTGACGGACATCCGTCCGCTGGCCGCCTCGCGGCTGTCCGAGGACGAGCTGCTGGCGCTGGCCGCGTCGGCCGAGCACCCCAGCGAGCATCCGCTGGCGCGCGCCGTCGTGGACGCCGCCCGCAGCCGTGAGCTGGACGTCCCGCTGGTCGAGGACTTCCACTCCTCCCCCGGCATCGGCGTCACCGCGACCGTCGGCGGACGCACGGTCGCGGTCGGCGGCCCCGCCCGGCTGCTGAACGACCGCGCCGGCCACCCCGCCGCCACGGAGGCCGCGCAGCTGGAGCGGGACGGCCGCACCGCGGTCGTGGTCGAGCTGGACGGCACCCCGGTCGGGGTCCTCGGCATCGCCGACCGCCTGCGCGAGGGCACCGCGGTCACCGTCGCCGCGCTGTCCGAGCTGACCGGCGCGAGCCCGGTGTTGATCACCGGCGACAACCCGCGCGCCGCCGCACGACTCGCGGCCGAGGTCGGCATCGCCGACGTCCGCGCGGGCCTGCTGCCGCAGGACAAGGTCGCTGCCGTGCGGGAGTTGGAGCAGGCCGGGCGCAGGGTGCTCGTGGTGGGCGACGGGGTCAACGACGCGCCCGCGCTGGCCGCCGCCCACACCGGCGTCGCGATGGGCCGGGCCGGATCCGACTTGGCGCTGGAGACCGCGGACGCCGTCGTGGTCCGCGACGAACTCGCCACCATCCCGGCCGTCGTGGCGCTCTCCCGCCGGGCCCGCAGGCTGGTGGTGCAGAACCTGGTCATCGCCTCGGCCTTCATCACCGGCCTGGTCGTGTGGGACCTGGCCGGGACCCTGCCGCTGCCGCTCGGTGTCGCCGGACACGAGGGTTCCACCGTCATCGTCGGCCTCAACGGCCTGCGCCTGCTGGCCGACGCCGCCTGGCGCCGGGCGCGGACGGAACGGTCCTCATGAGCCGCCGCAACCGCCAGGCCGCCACCGGGACGGCCCGCTGCACCGTCACCGTCTGCCGCGGCTGCTGCTGCGGCACACCCAAGGTCCCCGGCCTGGACCACGCCGCGCAACTCGCCGACCTGCGGGAGTCGTTGGGCACAGTGGCCACCGTCCGGCCCACCGACTGCCTCGACGCCTGCGAATACGCCAACGTGATCGTCGTCCAGCCCTCCCCCGAGGGCCGCAGGGCGGGCGGACGGCCGGTCTGGCTCGGGCTGGTCAACGATCCCGACGCGGCGCGCGACATAACCGCCTGGGTGCGGGCGGGCGGCCCCGGCCTCGCCGATCCGCCCGCCATCCTCGACCTGTACGCCTTCACCCCGTCCCGCCGCATTCGGCAGGCACTCGAGGGCTGAACAGGCGCACCCGCACGCGCCGCTGGCACGCCGGCACCGGCCATCCGGTCTGCGGCCGTTGAAGCGGTGTGGCCGGGCGGGCGATTCCGCGGCCGCGCGGTGCTCAGTCGTGCGGCGGTACTCTGCCTCCGGCAGCCGCCGCGGGACCGGCCGGAGCGGGGCGCGCTCGCTGAAC
>CAYNNX010000040.1:0-8523 GCA_964398515.1 uncultured Streptantibioticus sp.
GCGGCAGCCACTGCCGCCCATCGCCTCGGACAGCTTGCCGAGCGCGTCCCGCACCTCTTCCTCGCTCGCCTCCGCATGGACCTCCACGGGCATGGTGATCTGCCGAGTGCCGCAGGGTCCGCTGTGCCACCTTCGGGTGGACCTTGGGGGCGGCCAGGAGCGAGCTGCACGTGTGCCGGGTGTTCCGGAGCGGGATGCCCCGGAGTTCGGCCCGCTGATCGATCGTCCTGCCAGAGATCGCCTGCGGCCTTCCCATCGCCGAGCTGCTGGGCCGGCGCAGGATCCGGCGGCCCGCGCGCTGGATCTGGTGGCCCACGTGGATCGACTTCCACGTCAGCCTCAGTACCTCGCCCCGCCGGAGTCCGAGGCATGGCACGAGCAGCCAGGCCGCGAAGAGCTGATCGTCCCGCGCGGCCGGGTCGGCGGCGATACCGGCTGGCCTCGGCCGCGGACCACGGCGTGAACCGCCGTGGGGCGTGCGGGGCCGGCGCGACCGGCGTCTCACCGATCCTTTGGCGCGGCTCGCATTCCGACGTAGCAGCAGCCGGTGCCGTCCGGCAGTGAGGAGAAGACCACGGGCATCCAGTCACTGGAGGAACCGCTGCTCTTCGCGGCGAACACGGTCTCCGACACCGGCACCAGGTCCGCTTCGACCGGCGGGGTGAGGCCCTTCATGCGTCGATGAACTCGAAAGACGCAGGTGGAGTCCGTTATCGCGCTCGGTGACGGTGATGGCGACGCCCTCGCGCCGGTAGCTGCCGACGAACGGTGTGATGTCCAGCGCGGGTGGCTGCGACGCGGGCCCGAAGGCGTCCGGCAGCCTCAACCCTGCCAGTTCGCCAGGTGTCGGACGGCGTGCCGGACTGGCGTGCGGCCGCCACCCACTCGCCCACAGCCTACGGTCGGCGCTCCTCCGGCACCCCTGGATCGTCACCGTGCTCGGCGAGGCGGGAGTGGCCTGTCTGGGGCCGAACATGATGCGGTTGCCCGAGCGCCTGCTCGCCGTGTTCGAGCAGGCGGGCTTCTCGCTGGAGGCGGCCGATCAGGCGGTGAACACCCTTGGCGCGTACGTCATCGGCGTGGCGACCAGCGAAGCGCGGTGGGTGACGCTCCTCGCCCGTACCGCGGGGGAGAGCGAGCAGGGGTGGGTGGAGCGTCTGTGGCCGGCGGCTGAGCAGGCGGTACAGGCGTTTCCGCGACTGCGAGAGCTGTACGCGGCACGGCGAGGGCAGAACTCGCAAGGCATCCGCACCGACGACTTCGACAACGGGCTCGCATGCGTCCTCGATGGCCTGGCAAGCCGTCTCGGCACTACGGGTGGCCTCCCTGGCTGAGAAGCCGTTGTCTCGCCGAACGTAATCGCGGGGTTCACGCTGAATGGGCGTGAACTCCGCCTCCAGCAGGGCGACATCGGGCTTCGCAGGGGAAGCGGTCCGGGCGCATCGGGGCGGGTCCGGCCGGGGGTCGAGGTCAGGCCAGGCCGCGGATCACCGGAGTCAGCCACTCGCGATAGGCCATCGGGTCGGCGCGCAGGGCTTGGCTCACCACCACGTGCCCGCGGGCGACGTGCCGGCCCACCGCACCGTCGACGGGCAGCTCCGTGACCAGGAGCTCGAACGGGTGGGCCTTACGGCCCAGTTCCTCCTCGACGGTCCGGACGAGGTCACGCTCGATTCCGCGGCGGTGGGCACGGTTCCGGGCGTCGGCGCGTTCGCGCTTGCGATCCGAGCTCCACCGCACGGCGTCGTCGAAGTACTCACGAGTCAACGCACCGAGCTCCGAGCCGTCACCGAACCGGGCGTCCGGTCGGAAGAAACCACGGTCGCCGCTGTCCTGTTGAAGGAGTTGCCGACGCCACCACCGCGCCCACTGCTCCGACGCCTGCGTGCCGACCGAGGGGGCAGGGCCCTCGCGGACGTCCACAGCGGGCACCAGTCGCGGCACGTCGAGGTCGGTCCGCGGTCGCAGACCTGCGGCATCCCGCACGAACAAACCGATCAGGAGGGCGTGCGGGGTGTCGATCCGGACCTGCCAGCTGGAGGAGCCCGCGAATCGCATGCCCAACATCCTCGGCCGCCGCAGCCGCCGGAACAACCAGCCGCAGACCGACGCCTGCCGGGACCGACGCGGCCGTCGCGTCGGGCCGCCATTGTGCCGCTCGCACCGCGTGGCGGTGAGGTGATCGCGATCGTGGTCGAGGGTGGTCCGTGAGTGGCGTAGGATGAGGTCTACCGACGCGGGGTGGAGCAGCTCGGTAGCTCGCTGGGCTCATAACCCAGAGGTCGCAGGTTCAAATCCTGTCCCCGCTACCAGTGATCACGGGCCCGGTGCTTACGAGCGCCGGGCCCGTGGCGTTCGGTGGCTTGCCGGTGCCGTTCCGTGGCCTTCGCTCGCGGCGTTCCGTTGGCCCTGCCGGTCGCCGGGCCAAGGCAATGGCGATCCGCAAGCGCGGCCGGGTGCGTCCCGTCGGCGCGGCCCGTTGGGTCTTCTGCGGCCACTTGATCGCGTTCCGTCGCCGGCGTTCGCCACCGCATGGCGTATCGGCGCCTGTGCCAGGGCGCCTTCACCACCGAGCCTTCAGGCGTTCGCGTGCTTCGGCCAGGCGAGCATCGCCAGGTCCGCTATCGCTTCCAGCTCCGTGCGCTCCGCGCCGTCGCGGGCCTGCGTCGACATGCCCTGGAAGACGGCGGCGTAGTAGGAGGCGAGTGCGGCGGCATCGGTGTCGGCGGGGAGTTCGCCGTCGCGGACACCCGAGGCGATGCGGTCCCGCATGGCGCGCTTGCCGCTCTCGCGTATGTTCCGGAGGAACGCCTCGACGTCGGAGGACTCGGGGCCGCAGTTGACCGCGGCCGAGATGATCAGGCAGCCGCCGGGGTGGCCGGGATCGCAGAACTCGACGGCCGCCTCCTTCAGCACGCGCTCGATCGCGCCCCGGGCGGTGGGCTCCTCGGTGAGGGCGCGCGGCGTGAAGGCGCCGTACGACTCCTGGTAGCGCGCGACGGCCTCCTCGAACAACGTCCGCTTGTCCCCGAACGCGGCGTACAGGCTGGGCGGACTGATCCCCATCGCCTTGGTCAGGCCGGAGACCGAGGTGGCCTCGTAGCCGTGCTCCCAGAAGAGCCTGAGCGCACGCTCCAGCGCCGTCTCGCGGTCGAACTCCCTGGGGCGACCCCTCGGCTTGTTCTCTTCGGTCCTCTGCCGCTGCGTGGCCGTCATGGGGAAAATTCTATAGCGCTCGATAGGGAACGTGCTAGAGTATTTCTGAAGCGTTCACTACGGAACGGCTGTGCGCGGCTGCCGTCGATGGGAGGGGTACGTCATGCGGTACGTGGCAAGCGGCGACGACCTGGTCGAGTACGACGTCGCGGGCAGCGGGCCCGGGCTGGTGCTGGTCCACGGCTCCGGCGGCGACGCCGAGGTCAACTACGGGCATCTGGTGGACCGGTTCACCGACCGCCACACCGTGATCAGGCCGAATTACTCCGGCAGCGGCGGCACCAAGGACTCCGGAGGCGCGCTCACAGTGGAACGGCTGGCCGCGCAGGTGGACGCCGCCGTGCGGAACGCACCGGTCGCCGGGCCGGTCGACGTGGTGGGCTTCTCGCTGGGCGCGGTGGTTGCCGCCGGGTTGGCCGCCATCCGCCCCGATTCGGTGCGCAGGCTGGTGCTGATCGCCGGCTGGGCCGTCAGCGGTGCTCGCCAGCGACTCCACTTCGACCTGTGGCGGCGCCTGTGGGACACGGACCCCGCGCTGTTCACGCGGTTCATCCAGCTCGAGGGCTGGTCGCCCGCCTGGCTCGACGCGGCGGGCGACGAGGGGATCGCCAGGATGATCGGCGAGACACGCTTCCCGGAGGGCATCCGACGTCAGATCGACCTCGACGTGTCGGTGGACATACGCCCGCTCCTTCCCCGCATCACCGCTCCGACGCTGGTCATAGGCGCGACCCGGGACCAGATAGTCCCGGTCACCGCCGCCCGCGAGCTTCGCGAGCTGATACCGGGCAGCCGTTACGAGGAGCTGGACAGCGGCCACCTGGTCATAGTCGAACGGGCCGACGAGGTCACCGAGTTGGTGAAGGGATTCCTCGGGCACGCCGGCGCGGGCTAGGCGGTTGCACCCTCAGCGGCACCCGCGGCACCCGCGGCACCCGCGGCACCCGCGGCACCCGCGGCACCCGCGGCACCGGCAGCGTCAGCACGGGTGGCACCGGTGGCCGGACCGGCGCCCGGAGCGGTGGCCGAACCGGCGGTATCGGCTGCCTCCGCTTCCTGCTTCTGCCTCGCCGCCTTCGCCGCCCGTGCCGCCGCCAGCAGCGTGGAGACCGACCGGGCCAGGTCGTCGTGGAGCGCCGGGTCGGTGACCGTACCCATGGCCCGGTCGAGCTTGACGCTCACGCGGGGAACCGCCAGACACGCGTCACCGACCACGTCGGCGGTCATCATGCGGAGCGTCTCGCGGAGCTGGGCGTGGGCGTACTCGGCTCCGGTGTCCAAGGGGGATGCGGTGATCACGGCGACCGGTCTGCCGACGAACTCGGCGCTGCTGACCAACCAGTCCAGGGCGTTCTTCAGCGCTCCCGGGACACCGTGAGCGTACTCGGGGCTTACCACGACCACCGCGTCGGCTGAGGCGACCGCCGTCCGCAACTCCGCCACCGGCGCCGGTGGTTCGGCGCCCTCGGTGTCCAGGTCGGGGTTGAACAGGGGCAGCGTGTCGATCGGGGCGGTCCCCGTGGTGACACCCGGCTCCGCCGCCGCGATCGACAAGGCCGCCGTGAGCAGTGCGTTGTTGGTCGAGGCGGAACGCAGACTGCCGGATCTCGCGAGGATCTTCGTCATCGTCATCGTCGTCCGTATCGGTGGTCAGGGACTGGCTGAATGGGGCGGGAGGGGCCGGATGGAACCGGAGGGGATTGGATGGAACTGGGAGGAGCTGAAGGGAATCGGTAAGGGCTCAGCCTCGTAGGTCGAGGAGCTCGGCCAGGCGGCGCCAGCCTTCGCGGGGCAGACCGGGGGAGCCGGGGCGGTCGACGACCTGGAGGGCGAGGTGGTCGGCGCCCGCGGAGAGGAACGCGTCGATGCGCTCGCGCACCGCCTCCGGGGTGCCCCAGGCGTACAGCGCGTCCACCAGGCGGTCGCTGCCGCCGCCCTTGAAGTCGTCCTCGGCGAAGCCCAGTCGTAGGAAGTTGTCGGTGTAGTTGGTCAGAGGGAGGTAGTAGGACAGGTAGTCGCGGGCGATGGTGCGGGCGCGGTCGGGGTCGGATTCCAGGACGACCTTCAACTCGGGGGCCAGCAGCGCTTCGCCGCCGAGCGTGGCGCGGGCCTGGGAGACGTACTCGGGGGTGACGAGGTACGGGTGTGCCCCGGCGGCCCGTTCACGGGAGAGTTCGAGCATCTTCGGGCCGAGGGCGGCAAGGACGCGTTCGGCCACGGGCACCGGGGTCGCGGCGGTGTCGAGGGCGTCGAGGTAGGCGACCATCGACGAGTAGGGGCGCCGGTACGCCTCCGTGCGCTGGGAGTGGCCCACGCCCAGGCCGAGCAGGAAGCGGCCGGGGTGGGCGGCGCTGACCTCGGCGTGCCGGGCGGCGACGTCCGCGGCCTCGTGTTCCCAGATGTTGAGGATGCCGGTCGCCACGGTGACGGTGGAGGTGGCGTCGAGGAGCGGGGGCGCGTCCGTGACGTCGCTGCTGCCGCCGATCCACAGAGCGCCGAAGCCGAGTTCCTCCAACTCCCGGGCGGCATCGACGCGTTCGGCGCGCTGCGCGGGAGCGGTGTCACGCAGCGCGGAGCTCCAGATTCCGTAACGACCGAGAGACATTGGGTTGCTCCTGTCCAGTGAGTCCAGCCGGACCCGGTGGGGCCGGCGGGTGCGGTAGGTCCGATGGGGGACTGCCGGGGCCGTCGGGGGCCTGGGACCGCGACAACCCGTCACGACAGGGTGTCTATTCCATGATCCGAGCCCGGAGTGCACGGCAGTTCTCAGAAAACTCACAGACGGGGAAAAGGATGCTCTCAGTGGCGGAACAGATGGTGGGGCTCATGCCTGCCCTTTCCACGACTTCGCCTCAGGGGCGCGCGGAGCTGCTGCGCCCCGACGGTTCCCCCGTCCGTGTGCTCGTCGTCGACGACGAGTCGGCCCTCGCCGATCTGCTGTCCATGGCCCTGCGCTATGAGGGGTGGGAGGTGCGTGCCGAGAGCGACGGCGGGGCGGCGCTGCGGACGGCTCGGGAGTTCCGGCCCGATGCGGTCGTGCTGGACGTGATGCTGCCCGACGTCGACGGGCTGGAGGTGATGTCGCGGCTGCGGCGGGACATCCCGGACGTGCCGGTGCTCTTCCTGACCGCCAGGGACGCGGTGGAGGACCGCATCGCCGGGTTGACGGCGGGCGGAGACGACTATGTGACCAAGCCGTTCAGCCTGGAGGAGGTCGTGGCGCGGCTGCGCGGGCTGCTGCGGCGGTCGGGGGCCGCGGCGGGCAGGGCCGAGTCGCTGCTGGTCGTCGGTGATCTCACGCTGGACGAGGACAGCCACGAGGTGACGCGCGGCGGCCAGTCGATCCACCTGACGGCCACCGAGTTCGAGCTCCTGCGGTATCTGATGCGCAACCCGCGCCGCGTCCTGAGCAAGGCCCAGATACTGGACCGGGTCTGGTCTTACGACTTCGGCGGTCAGGCCAACGTCGTCGAGCTGTACATCTCCTACCTGCGGCGGAAGATCGACGCGGGCCGGGCGCCGATGATCCACACGCGACGCGGCGCCGGATATCTCATCAAACCGGCGGAAACCGGGTGACGTCCGTGGCGTCCGGGACCGCCGTGGCGCAGGTGAGGTCGCCGCGCCGCTGGTCGCTGCGGACCCGGCTGCTCGTCTCGTCCGTGTCGCTGATCGCCGTGGTGTGCGCGGTGGTCGGCGTGGTGACGACGGTCTCGCTGCAGGTGTACGAGTACCGGAAGCTGGACGCCGACGTCCTGGACGTGGTGCACCGGGCCACGAACCCTCCGCCGGGACTCGAAGCGGGCATATCGGCCCGGCAGCCGGGGGACGGGCCGCTGACGTTCGTCACCGGTCCCGGCCAGCCCGCCGGAACCCTGGGGGCGGTGGCCGACGCCGCCGGGCGGGTCGTCGCCGGCCAGTACAGCACGCGCGACGGCGGCGAGGGCAACGGCATCCGCCGCTCCCTGCTCACCGAGGCCCAGAAGGCCGCGCTCGCCGACATACCGGCGGACGGCAGAGGCCACAGCGTGGACGTGCCCGGTCTGGGCGGCTACCGGATGATGGCCGCCCGGAACCAGGACGGCGTCGCCCTGCTCGTGGGCGAGCCCGTCAAGGACGCCCAGGACACGGTGGACAAGCTGATCCTCACCGAGATCTGCGTCACCGCCTGCGGGCTCGTCGCCGCCGGACTCGCCGGTGCGGCCATGATCCGCTATGCGCTGCGGCCCCTGCGCCGGGTCGCCGCCACCGCTACCCGGGTGGCGCACCTGCGCCTGGACCGCGGCGAAGTGGCCCTGCACGAGCGCGTACCCCCCGCCGACACCGATCCGAGAACCGAGGTCGGGCAGGTGGGGGCGGCGCTCAACGGCCTTCTGGGGCACGTGGGTTCGGCCCTGGCGGCACGCCACGCGAGCGAGACGCGGGTACGGCAGTTCGTCGCGGACGCCAGCCACGAGCTGCGCACGCCGTTGGCCTCGATACGCGGCTACGCCGAGCTGACGCGGCGCGGTCACGAGGAGGTCGGCCCGGACACCCGCCACGCGCTGCGGCGGATCGAGTCCGAGGCGGCCCGCATGACGACGCTGGTCGAGGACCTGCTGCTGCTCGCGCGCCTGGACGCCGGACGGCCGCTCACCCGCGCGCCGCTGGACCTTTCGCCGCTTGTCGTGGACGCGGTCGGCGATGCGCGTGCTGCCGGGCCGGACCATCACTGGCGGCTGGAGCTGCCGGACGAACCGGCCGTCGTGTGCGGGGACTCCGCGCGCCTGCACCAGGTGCTGGTCAACCTGCTGGCCAACGCCCGCACCCACACCCCGCCCGGAACCGTCGTCACCGCCCGTGCCGTCCGCGACGGCCGGTACGTCAGCCTGGAGGTGGCGGACGACGGGCCGGGGATACCGCCCGCGTTGCTGCCGCACATATTCGAACGGTTCGCCCGCGGCGACGCATCGCGGTCGCGTGCGGCCGGGAGCACGGGGCTGGGCCTGGCCATCGTGCAGGCGGTCGTGGCCGCTCACAGCGGCACGGTCGCCGTGGACAGCGCCCCGGGCCGGACCGTCTTCCACGTCCGCCTGCCCGCCGCCGCGCCCGGGGACGGCGGCGCGCAGCCGGACGGCGGACAGCAGGACGGAAAGGCCGAACCGGATTCACAGGCCGGGCACAGGCTCAGCACACGGTCGTGACAGGGCCGGCGGCGAGGCTCACCGGTCATGAGGACTGTGACACTTACGCCGAACGGCGCCGCGGTCCGCGGTATCGCGACCGGCCCCGGCCACGCCCCCGGCGGGGATTCCGGCCACGCCCCCG
>CAYNNX010000040.1:8623-28554 GCA_964398515.1 uncultured Streptantibioticus sp.
GGTATCGCGACCGGCCCCGGCCACGCCCCCGGCGGGGATTCCGGCCACGCCCCCGGAACCGCCACCCTGCCGCCCGGCGAACCCCTGCCGGCCCGCACGCATCTGACCGTGGCGCCGCACGACACCGTGCTGGACGTCGTGATCCCCGTCTACAACGAGGAGACCGACCTCGAACCCTGTGTCCGCCGGCTCCACGCCCATCTGGCGGCCACGTTCCCGTACCGGTTCCGCATCACGATCGCCGACAACGCCAGCACGGACCGTACCGCCCGGGTCGCCGAGGCGCTGGAGGCGGAGTTGGCCGCGGTGACGGCGCTGCGGCTCGAGCAGAAGGGGCGGGGGCGGGCGTTGCGGGCGGTGTGGTCGCTGTCGGACGCGCCGGTCCTCGCCTACATGGACGTGGACCTGTCGACCGGCCTCAACGCGCTGCTGCCGCTGGTGGCACCGCTGATCTCCGGCCACTCCGACCTGGCGATCGGCTCGCGGCTGGCGCGCAGCGCGCGCGTGGTGCGCGGGCCGAAGCGGGAGTTCATCTCGCGCGCCTACAACCTCGTTCTCCGCGGGAGCCTGGCCGCGCGGTTCACGGACGCGCAGTGCGGGTTCAAGGCGATCCGCAAGGACGTCGCCGAGCGGCTGCTGCCGATGGTCGAGGACACCGGCTGGTTCTTCGACACCGAGATGCTGGTGCTGGCCGAGCGCGCGGGGCTGCGGATCCACGAGGTGCCGGTGGACTGGGTGGACGACCCGGACAGCAGGGTCGACATCGTGCGCACCGCCGCCGACGACCTCAGGGGCGTCTGGCGGATCGGCCGGGCCCTGGCGACCGGGGCCCTGCCGCTCGACCGGTTGCGGCGGCCGTTCGGGGACGACCCGCGCGACCGGGCGCTGGGCGGTGTCCCGGCCGGACTCGCGCGGCAGATGGCCGGGTTCGTCGTCATCGGGGTGCTGAGCACGGCGGCGAACGCTGCCCTGTACGCGCTGCTGCGCCTCGGCATGGGCCCGCTGGCGGCCAACGCGCTGGCCCTGCTGCTGTGCACGGTGGCCAACACCGCGGCCAACCGCCGCTTCACCTTCGGGGTACGCGGCCGGAGCCGGGCCGTACGGCACCAGGTGCAGGGCCTGTTGGTCTTCGCGATCAGCCTGGTGATGACCTCCGGTTCGCTGGCGGGCCTCCACCTGGCGGCCGGCCACGCCTCGCGCGCCGCCGAGCTCGCGGTGCTCGTCGCCGCCAACCTCGCCGCGACCGCCGTGCGGTTCCTCCTGTTCCGGGCCTGGGTCTTCCCGGAGGCGCGTGACGGCTCGTACGGGCCCGCGCCTGCGGACGGCGGCGACAGCCTCGGCGAGGGCCTGGGCAACGGCAACGGCGACAGCTTCGGCGACGGATTCGGAGGCCGGCGATGAACGGCCCGAGGTACGCAACCGCCACCGCTCCCGCCGCCGCCACCGGGGCCACGGCCGCTCCCGCCGCCACCGCGGCACCCGAGCCGGGGCCGGACGGCCGGGCGGGCGATCCGCGCTGGGCACGCCCCGCGTTCTGGGCGCTTCTGCTGGCCACCGCGGCCCTGTATCTGGTGAACCTCGACTCGTCCGGCTGGGCCAACTCCTTCTACTCGGCCGCCGTGCAGGCGGGCAGCCTCAGCTGGAAGGCGTTCTTCTTCGGCTCCTCCGACGCGGCCAACTTCATCACCGTCGACAAACCCCCGGCCTCCCTGTGGCCGATGGCCCTGTCGGTGCGGCTCTTCGGCCTCAACTCCTGGGCGATACTGGTCCCTCAGGCGCTCATGGGCGTGGGCACGGTTGCCGTGCTCCATGCGGCGGTGCGGCGGCGCTTCGGTGCGGCGGCCGGGCTGGTGGCGGGCGGCGTGCTGGCGCTCACACCGGTCGCCGTGCTGATGTTCCGCTTCAACAACCCGGACGCGCTGCTGACCCTGCTGTCCGTCTGCGCGGTCTACGCGGTGCAGCGCGCCCTGGAGGCGGGCAGCACCAAGTGGCTGGTGTGGGCGGGGG
The DNA here is from genome assembly GCA_964398515.1 of uncultured Streptantibioticus sp. Lineage (GTDB taxonomy): Bacteria > Actinomycetota > Actinomycetes > Streptomycetales > Streptomycetaceae > CAYNNX01. Next base: position 10,631 of record CAYNNX010000040.1, read on the forward strand.
CGTTCGTCGGCTTCGCGTTCCTGGCCAAGACGCTCCAGGCGTTCCTGATCCTGCCGCCCCTGGCCCTGGTGTACGCGTGCTGCGCCCCGGTACGGCTGCGCAGGCGCATCGGCCAACTCGCCCTCGCCGCCGCGGCCCTGGTGGTCACCGGCGGCTGGTGGGTGGCGATCGTGGAGCTGTGGCCCGCCTCCTCGCGTCCGTACATCGGCGGGTCGCAGCACAACAGCTTCCTCGAACTCACCTTCGGTTACAACGGGTTCGGACGCCTGAACGGCAACGAGACGGGCAGCGTCGGCGGCATGGTGCGCGCCCTCCCCGGTGGCGACGGGCCCGCTCTCGGCGGGGGGATGTGGGGGCAGACCGGGATCACCCGGCTGTTCAACGCCGAGACGGGCGGCCAGATCTCCTGGCTGCTGCCCGCCGCGCTGCTCCTGGTCGTCGCGGGCACGGTGGCGACCCGGCGGGCGCTGCGCACCGACGCACAACGTTCGGCTTTCCTGCTGTGGAGCGGCTCTCTGCTGGTCACGGCGGCCGTCTTCAGTTACATGGCCGGGATCTTCCACCCGTACTACAACGTCGCCCTCGCGCCCTACATCGCCGCCGTGGTCGGCATGGGCGGGGCGCTGCTGTGGGAACGGCGCCGCCACCCGCTCGCCGCGCTCACTCTCGCCGCGGCCGTCGCGGTGACCGCGGTGTGGTCGTACGAGTTGCTGGGCCGTAGCCCGCACTGGTTCCCGTGGCTGCGGTGGGCGGTCGCGGCCGGCGGGATCGCCGCCGCGCTCGGGCTCGCGCTGCCCGTCCGCCGTGCCGTGTCGGCTTCGGCCGGGCGGGCGACCGCACTGACGGCCGTCGTGATCGGCCTCGGTACGGCGCTGGCGGGCCCCGCGGCCTACGCGGCCGACACGGTCGCCACCGGCCACACCGGTTCGCTGCCCTCGGCCGGTCCTGCCTCGGCGGGCTTCCCGGGCGGGCGACCCGGGTTGGGTGTACACGGCGGCTTCCCCGGGGCGCCCAAGGGCGCAGGCGGCACCGCGACCGGTCCCGGCGTCCCCGGTCCCGGCGTCCCCGGTCCCGGCGTCCCCGGTCCCGGCGTCCCCGGACCCGGTGTCCCCGGTCCCGGTGTCCCCGGCCCCGGCGGGCGCACGGGCACGGGTGGCACGGGTGCCTCCGGCAAGGGCATGCCCGGCGGCCCCGGCCTCCCCGGAGCGGGCGGTGCGCGCCGCGGCGGCCCGGCCGTCGGCGGGCTTCTCGACGGCGCCCGGGTCGGCTCCGCGATCAAGGCGCTGCTCAGCAAGGACGCCGACCGCTACACGTGGGTGGCCGCCGCGGTCGGCTCGCAGAACCAGGCCGCCTACCAACTGGCCACCGGTCACCCGGTGATGGCCATCGGCGGCTTCAACGGCTCCGACCCGGCGCCGACGCTCGCCCGGTTCAAGCAGCTGGTGGCCGAGGGCAGGGTCCACTACTTCATCGGAGGCGCGGGCATGGGCGCCGGGATGGGCGCCTCCGGGGCCGCCGCCTCGGCGCAGATCGACGCGTGGGTGAGCTCGACGTTCCACGCCAAGACGGTGGGCGGCGTCACCGTCTACGACCTGACCGCGCCGAAGTAGCAGCCGAAGCAGCAGCCGAAGCAGAACCGAAGTAGGAGCCGCCGAAGCAGGCGGCGAAGCCCGGCGGGTTGGCGCGACGGCCCGCGGGCGACGTCCGGCAAGCCCGCGGTCGATGCCTGTGGGCCAGACCGATAATCCGCTTGTACGGCGTACAGGAAACCCTCTACGGTGTAGAGCAATTCCCCTGTACGCCGTACAAGGAGGCCCCTTGTCCCCGCATCCCCGGCGCTGGCTCATCCTCGGCGTCATCTGTCTGGCGCAGCTCACCGTGCTGCTGGACAACACCGTGCTGAACGTCGCGATCCCCACCCTCACCAGGCAGATGGGCGCGACCACCGCCGACATCCAGTGGATGGTCAACGCCTACTCGCTCGTGCAGTCCGGGCTGCTGCTGACCGTGGGCAGCGCCGCCGACCGGTACGGCCGCAAGCGGGCGCTGCTGACCGGTCTCGCCGTCTTCGGCCTCGGATCGCTGCTCGCCTCCGCCGCGCAGAACCCCGGGGAGCTGATCGCCGCCCGCGCGGGGATGGGGATCGGCGGCGCGCTGCTGATGACCACCACGCTCGCCGTCGTGATCCAGGTCTTCGACGACGCCGAGCGCGTCAGGGCCATCGCCTTGTGGGCGACGGTCTCCACCCTGGGCTTCGCCGTGGGCCCGCTGATCGGCGGCGCCCTGCTCGGCCGGTTCTGGTGGGGCTCGATCTTCCTGGTCAACGTCCCCGTGGCGCTGCTCGGGCTGATCGCCGTCGCACGCCTTGTTCCCGAGTCGAAGAACCCGGTGGGCGACCGCCCGGACGTCCTCGGCGCCCTGCTGTCCACCCTCGGTATGACCGGGATCGTCTACGCGATCATCGCCGGCCCGGCCCACGGCTGGACCTCCCGGTACGTGCTGCTGCCCGCCTTCGCCGGCGTCGCGGCCATGACCGGGTTCGCGCTGTGGGAACGCCGGGTGGAGCACCCGATGCTCGACATGGCGTTCTTCCGCAACCGGCGGTTCGTCGGGGCCGTGGCGGGCGGGATCCTGGTCGCCTTCGGCATGGGCGGATCGTTCTTCCTGCTCACCCAGCACCTGCAGTTCGTGCTCGGGTACGGGCCGTTGAAGGCCGGCTTGTGCACCGCCCCGATGGCGGCGACCATCGCGGTGCTCAACCTGCTGGGCGTCGGCGCCCGTCTGCTGCGCACCCTGGGCACACCGCTGATCGTGGTGCTGGGCATGGGCCTGCTGGCGGGCGGCCTCGCGCTCGTGGCCGAGGCGGGCGGCCACGGCTACGCGGGCCTGCTGGCCGGCCTGTTCGTCATGGGCGCCGGTATCTCGCTGGCGATGCCCGCCATGGGCGCGGCGCTCATGGGGGCGATCCCGCCGGAGCGGGCCGGGATCGGCGCGGGCGTCAACGGCACGCTGAACGAGTTCGGCAACGGGCTGGGCATCGCCGTGCTCGGCGCGGTCCTCGGCTCCCGGTTCGCCGCCCTCCTGCCGCGATCGGTCGACGCGGGCTCCCTGCCCGACGCGCTGGCCGCCGCCCACGGCCCGGCCGAGCGCGCCGCGGTCGCCCACGCCTTCGCCTCGGGGCTGAGCACGAGCCAGCTGATGGGCGCCGCCGCCGTGCTCGCGGGCGGCCTGGTCTCCTTCGTGCTGCTGCGACGAGCTGAAGGGGCGGAAGGGCGAGAGACGGAGGCGGGCGGTCCCGGCGGCGGCGAAGACGGCGCGGGAGCGGCGAGCCGCGGACCGGACGCGCAGGCGAGCCCGGCCACCTGATCCCGCGATACCGGCGATGGGCGGGGCCCCGGGTCGCCTGGCCACCCCTCTCGGCGGCGGGCGGGGCCGTGGTCCCCTGATCGGCCGGTATCGCGGGTCGCCTGGTACTGCCCGTCTCGGCGACGGCCGGGGCCGCGGCTTAGCATCGCCCTGTAGCCGCCGCGGCAGTCGCCCGCGGCCGTACCGTCCGAAGGAGCCCCTATGCCGTCCGGCCCCCGTGCCGTCGATCCGCAGGCCAGCGTGTGGATGAAGGAGAGCGCGGGGTCGCGGCGCAAGAGGACGGCACCGGCCGGGCTCGGCCTCGGCAAGATCGTCCAGGCCGCGATCCGGCTCCTCGACGAGGACGGCCTGGGCAGGTTCTCCATGCGCCGCCTCGCCGCCGAACTGGGCGTGACGCCGATGTCGGTCTACTGGTACGTGGAGACCAAGGACGACCTGCTGGAGATCGCCCTGGACGAGGTGATGGGGGAGGTCCCGCTGCTGGAGGGGGTCGAGGCGGACTGGCGGGAGGTGGTGCGCGAACTGGCCGTCGGATACCGCCGGATGCTGGTCGCGCACCCGTGGGCCTCCCGCCTGATGGGCGAGTTCATCAACATCGGCCCGAAGTCCACGGCGTTCTCCGCGGCCGCGGTCCAGGCCGCTCGGCGCAGCGGACTGCCCGACGAGATGATCACCGGTGCCCTGGCCGCCGTCTACCAGTTCGTCTACGGGTTCGGCACCATCGAGGGCCGCTGGGCCGAGCGGTGCCGGGCGGCCGGGGTGAGCGAGGACGAGTTCCTCGCCGCGACCGCCGCCGCGGTGCGCGACCGCCCCGACTTCGCGCCCATGACCGACATCATGGAGCAGCGGATGCGTCGCTCCCTGGCCGAGCAGCGGGAACGGGACTTCGCCTACGCCCTGGACTGCGTGATCGCCGGCATCGAGGTGATGCGCGACCGGGCGGCGCGGAGCTGAGCCGAGCGCCACCAGGGGCCGGGCGATCCGCGGCGCGCGTTCAGCCGGGCGGCGGTGCCGGGCAGGGGAGCTCGGGGCGGAACGGATTGGGGCCGCAGGCGATCGCGCTCACCGACAGGAATCGGGCACCGGTGAGGTAGTGGCCGAACGCCTCGCTCCCGCCCGCCCGCAGCGTCCGCGCCGCCCGCGCCCGCACGCGCTCCAGCCGTACGGGATCGGCCTCCCGCGGCGAGGCCATCGCGGCCAGGTGGGGCAGGACCTGGTCGCGCAGCCAGTCCGCCGCCGCGTCCGGGTCGGTGAAGGTCGCCTTGACCTGCTGCGGCGGCCGCAGCAGCCAGTGCGCCAGCTCCAGCGGCGGCACCTCGGAGGCGGCGAAGACCGCCGCGTTGCCCGGCTCGATGGGAGCGAGCCCGGGACGGCGCGGCGCCTCCAGGTCCATCTCGACGGCCGGCCCCAGCCATGCGTACCCGTGCCAGTGCGTCACCTCAGGTCCTCCGTGGCAGGACCCCTGAGTCGAGGCTAGCGCCGCGCTGCACGAATCGCCCGGATCATCCGGATCGTCCTGCTGTGCCCGCATGCCCGGGTCGCCTGGCGCAGGCGGTCGCCCGGCACGTCGGCCGCCGGGGAGCGGCCCGCGTCACCGCGGGAAATTCCCGTGATCGGCGGCCGCGGGCGCTGCTAGGGTGCCGGGCATGGGTTGCATGGGCAGCATGAGCTGCTTCTTCGGCAGGCTGCGCCGCGCATCGCGGCGAGTTGACCTGGTCTGACGCACACGCCTTCAATACGGAGGCTTCTGACGCCTCGTCAGCTCCGCCGCGTTCCGGGACATCGCCGGTGCGGCGCGCCTCGTGCCGCCCGGCTCCGATTCCTCGTTGCGGAGCACACCCATGCCTCACCCCTCTTTTCGTGCCGGAACCCGAGCCGGATTCGGCGGACGCCATGAGCTCGGGCAGAACTTCCTCGTCGACACCTCGGTGATCAGGGCCGTCGAACGGCTCGTCGCGCGGACCGCCGGGCCCATCGTGGAGATCGGGCCGGGCGACGGCGCCCTGACCCTGCCGCTGAGCCGTTCCGGCCGCCCGCTCACCGCGGTCGAGATCGACCCGGGGCGCGCCCGCCGCCTCCACGCGAGCACCCCGGACCACGTCACCGTCGTCCACGCCGACATCCTGCGGTACCGCTTCCCCCGCCATCCGCACGTCGTCGTCGGCAACCTGCCGTTCCACATCACGACGTCCGTCCTGCGGCGCCTGCTCGCCGCGGGCAGCTGGGACGCGGCCGTCCTGCTCGTGCAGTGGGAGGTCGCCCGCAGGCGTGCCGGGGTCGGCGGTGCGAGCATGCTGACGGCGAGCTGGTGGCCCTGGTACGAGTTCGCCGTGCACGCGCGGGTACCGGCCCGCGCCTTCCGCCCGGTGCCCGCGGTCGACGGCGGCCTGCTGACGATGGCCCGCAGGACGGCACCCCTCGTCGCCGGCCGCAAGCCCTACCAGGCGTTCGTCGCGGAGGTCTTCACCGGGCGAGGGGCCGGCCTGGGTGAGATCCTCCGCGGCACCGGACGTTTCCGGCGCTCGGCGGTGGACGCCTGGCTGCGCGAGAACGGTGTGCCGCCGAACTGCCTGCCCAAGCGGCTCACGGCCGGACAATGGGCCTCGCTGTGGAATCTGGCGTGCTCCGCGGGCGATTGCGCGCACGGCGCCGGATAACGCGTACGATGCGCCCGGGGGCGCATCCCGGACATCGCCGAGGACCGGCCGGCCGCCGCGGGTCCGGCCGGTCCGGGCCTCGATTTCTGCCCCGGCCGGAACCCCGGAAAACACCTGCCCGGACCCGTCGTCCGGGATTACGACGATGGGCTGAATTTATGAGGGATGAAGATATGTCCTCACTATTGAAAGGACGATAAAACAACCATGGTGCGCCGTCTCTTGGCAGTGTGCGCACCGATCATCACTCTGCTTCTGCACGCCGTTGTGACTTTTCCGCGGCCGACGGCACCCTGATTGCCACGTCAAGGTGATCAAGCGGAGGTGTACGGCATGGCGCGCAGCGCAGACCATCTCGACCTCGACAGCGATGTGTTGACGGACGTGATGACACTGGACGGCCGCTCTCTGGCGCTGAGCGATGTCGTCCATGTCGCCCGCGGCGCGTTTCCGCCGCGGGTGCGGATCTCCGCGGAAGCCGGCGAGCGCATGGACCGGTCGGTCACCGTGCGCCGGGAGCTGATCGAACGCGGCTCGCCGGTGTACGGGGTGACCACGGGCTTCGGGGACAGCAGCAGCAGGCAGATCGCGGCCGCCGCCTCGTCGGCGTTGCAGCGCAACCTGCTGCGGTTCCTGCGGGTGGGCACGGGCCCGGAGGCGCCCGGCGAGGTGGTGCGCGCGGCCATGCTCATCCGGGCCAACTGCCTTGCCCGCGGCTACTCCGGCATCCGTGCCGAGCCGGTGCGGCTGCTGCTCGATCTGATCGAGAACGACATCCTCCCCGTGATCCCGGAGCGCGGCTCGGTCGGGGCCAGCGGGGACCTGGCACCGCTGAGCCACCTGAGCGCCGCCCTGACCGGCGAGGGCGAGGTGGTGCACGCGGGCGCGCGCGCCGACGCCGCCGACGCGCTGAAGGCCTGCGCCCTCGAGCCGGTGGACCTGGAGGCCAAGGAGGGCCTGGCCCTGGTCAACGGCACCTCCTTCATGTCCGCGTTCGCCGTCCTGGCCGCCGAGGACGCCCGCCGCCTGGCGTTCGCGGCGGACCTGTGCACCGCCTTCATCGTCCACGTGCGCAGGGGCAGGCCCGAGGAGTTCGCGCCCTTCCCGCACGAGCACAAGCCGCACCCCGGGCAGATCCGAAGCGCCGCGGTGATCCGGCAACTGCTCGACGGGGTCCGCCCGGTCCTGCCGGCCGCCGTGCCGCCGCCCCGCGACGGCGGCTACCGCCAGCTCGACCAGCACCTGCAGGAGCCGTACTCGGTGCGGTGCGCGCCCCACGTCAACGGGGTCCTGCGGGACACCCTGCGCTGGGTGGAGGAGTGGCTCACGGTCGAGATCAACTCCTCCAACGACAACCCGCTGTTCGACGAGGCGGCCGAGACCGCCCACAACAGCGGCAACTTCTACGGGGGCCACGTGGCCCACGCGATGGACTCCCTCAAACTCGCCGCGGCCGGTATCGCCGATCTGCTCGACCGGCAGCTGCAGCTCATCGTGGACGAGAAGTACAACCGGGGGCTGCCGCCCAACCTGGTCTCGCCGGGCGCCTGGAGCGGCCGCGAGGCCGGGCTCCACCACGGCTTCAAGGGGATGCAGATCGCGGCCTCCGCGCTGGCCGCCGAGGCCCTGCATCTGACCACCCCGGCCAGCGCCTTCTCCCGCTCGACCGAGGCGCACAACCAGGACAAGGTCAGCATGGGCACCATCGCCGCCCGGGACGCCCGGCTCGCGGTCCAGCTGGCGACCGACACCGGGGCGATCCACCTGCGGGGGCTGTGCCTGGGGGGGGACCTGCGCGGTGTCGAGCAGCTCCGCCCGGCGCTGCGGGGGGTCCACTAACTCGTCCGCGACCACGTGCCGTTCGTGGACGGAGACCGGCCGCAGCACGACGACATCGCCGCCGCCGCCGAGCTGATCCGCAGCGGGGTCCTGGAGCGCACGGCCTCGGCCGGTCCCGCACCGGCCGCATCGGCACACCACCACTGACGCGGGAGCTTCGATGGGCCAGTTCTGTCTCAGCCCCGCACGCACGTTGAGCCATCTCGCGCAGCGCCGGGGCGCCTCGACCGCCCTCGTCCACCGGGGCGCCGCCATCTCCTACGAGGAGCTGGACCGGCACGCCCGGCGCCTGTCCTGCGCCCTGGTCTCCTCAGGGGTGACGAGGGGCGACCGGGTCGCCTACGCCGGCCTCAACAGCCCGCTGCTGATCGCCACCATGTTCGCCGCCATGCGCCTCGGCGCCGTCTTCGTACCGCTCAACTCCCGCCTGGCGACCGCCGAGGCCGCATCCGTGCTGCGCAACTGCGGCGCGGCGGCGCTGGTGGCCGAGGCGGGCAACCGGCTGGCGGCCGACGGCGAGCGCTCGCAACTGCCGCCGAAACTCGCCGTGCTGGTCGACGGAGGATCCGCGGACCAGGCGGCGGAGGCCGACGCCCCCGATCCGGAGTTCTGCGCCGAGGGCGATCTCGCCCTGCTGCTGTACACCTCGGGCAGCACCGGACGGCCCAAGGGCGTCATGCTCACCCACGGCAACGTGTGGTGGAACAACGTCAACGTCCAGAGCATGCTCGACGTCCGCGTGGGAGACACCACGCTCGCGGTGGCCCCCTTCTTCCACATCGGCGGCCTCAACGCGCTCACCATCGGCACCCTGATGCGCGGCGGCCGGGTCGTCGTCCACCGCACCTTCGACGCCCGGCAGTGCCTGGCGGACCTGGCCGCGTACGGCGTGGGCGGCATGTTCGGGGTGCCCACCATGTACGAGGCGATGGCGAGGCTCCCGGAGTTCGCCCGCACCGAACTGCCGGAGCTGAGGGCCGCCGTGGTCGCCGGGGCCCCCGTCCCGCCGCGCCTGATCACCACGTACGCGGAGCGCGGCGTCCTGCTCCAGCAGGCCTGGGGGCTGACGGAGACCGCGCCGTTCGCCACCTGCCTGCCCCGGGAGGACACCGTGCGCAAGGCCGGGTCCGCCGGGGTCGCGATGACCTACACGCAGGTCCGGGTGGCCGACCGGGCGGGCCGGGAGGTCGTCGAGCCCGGCGTGTGCGGCGAACTGTGGGTCAAGGGCCCCAACGTCACCCCCGGCTACTGGAACGACCTGGGCTCGACGTGGTCGGCCATCACCCGCGACGGCTGGTTCCGCACCGGGGACATCGGCTACCGGGACGAGGACGGCTACTTCCACATCGCCGACCGCCTCAAGGACGTGATCATCAAGGCGGGCGAGAACATCTACTCGGCCGAGGTGGAGCACGTGCTGCGCGACATCCCCGGCGTCATCGAGGCGGCCGTCGTCGGGATACCGCACCCGCGCTGGGGCGAGACCGTCGCGGCCGCCCTCGCGGTCGAACCCGACGCCTCGGTCACGCTGCGCGACGTCCGCGACTTCGCCTCCCGGCGCCTGGCGGGCTACAAGGTGCCGACCACGGTCCGGTGCCTCGCGGACATCCCGCGCAACGGCAGCGGCAAGGCCGACAAGCCCTCGCTGCGCCGGCTCTTCCAGGCGACCGCGTCGGCCGCGGCGGTCTCGCCGGGAAAGCAGGGCGACCCGGCCGCCGTCCCGCAGGCCGCCGCCGAGGGCCACGCCCGAGCCTCGTAGCGCCCCGGCCGCGCACGCGCCCGGGCCCCGGCCGTCTCGACGGCCGGGGCCCGGTGACGCGAGGGGACGTGAGTCCCTCAGCCGGTCGGCAGCGAGGTGCCCTGGACCGCCTGGATGTCGAGTTCGACCCGCAGGGTGGTGCCGATCGCCGCGATGCCCGCCTGGAGCACCTGGTTGTAGTTCATCGCGAAGTCATCACGCCGCAGTTCGGCGGTGGCGTGGAAGGCCGCCCGCGTACCGCCCCAGGGGTCGGGGCCGGTGCCCAGGTAGGTCAGGTCCAGGTCCACCGGGCGGGTCAGGGCGTTCATCGTCAGCTCGCCGTGGACCGTCCAGCGGTCCGGACCGGCCGGGGTGACCCCGGCCGTGCTGCGATAGGTGATCTCGGGGTGGACGTCCACGTTGAGGAAGTCCGCCGACTTCAGGTGGTCGTCGCGCATCTTGTTGCCGGTGTCGATGCCGGCCGCCGCGATCGCCGCAACGACCCGCGACTCCTCGACGTTCTCGGCGATCTCGATCCGGCCGCTGAACTCCGTGAAGTGCCCGCGCACACTGGAGATCCCCAGGTGCTGCGCGACCGCGCCCACCGTGGAGTGCACCGGGTCGATGGTCCACGGGCCCGGCGGGGGCAGCTCCACGCCGCCCTGCCGGGCGAGCACCAGACTGCCCAGATCGGCCCGGCCCGAGGAGGGGACGATCGCCGTGGCGGCGTGCGGCTGGTAGCCGACGGCCGTGACGATCACCGTGTACGCCCCCTGCGGCAGTGCTTCGGTGCGCACCGTCCCGTCGTCGTCCGCGGTCGCCCGCAGAATCTGAGTACCCGTCATATCGGTGACGGTGAGCACGGCGTGCTGCACCGCCCATCCGTCCTTGGTCCGCACCCTGGCGCGCAGGCCGCCGTGTCCGCCGTCAATGGTCATCGCTGCTCCTGATCGTCTGGTACGGGTCCCGGCCGGACGGCCTCGGCCGTCCCCTGCTCCGGCCGCCGGCCGGGACCCGGTCTCCCCCGAACCGGCCCGCGCCCCTCCGCTGGTGTGCGCGGGCCGGTGGTATCACATGTCCCGGTCAGATGTGGGTCACATGTCGTCGTCCGGGTGGCCCAGCTCCATGTCGTGCTCCCCCTCGCCCTGCCCGGTGACGGTCAGCGAGGTGGCCACCGGCGGGTATCCACCGGCGATCAGCGTGTAGTCGCCCGCGTCGAGGTCGGTGAAGGCGTAGCTGCCGTCCTCGCCGGTGGTCGCCGTGCCCGCGACGTTGCCCGCCGCGTCCAGCAGCGTGACCCGGGCGTCGGACAGCGGGCGGCGGTCCGCCCCGGCCCGCACGACGCCCTGCAGATGGGCACCGGAGGCCAGCTCGACCTCGACGCGGGTGGTGCCCTGGGCGCCCACCTCGACGGGGAGGGCGGCCGGCCGGAACGCGGGGGCGTTGACGGCCACGGTGAAGGCGCCCGGGGTGAGGTCGGCGAAGGCGAAGGCGCCGCTCTCGCCGGTCTTGGCGGTGGCCAGGACCTCGCCGCGCACATCGGTGACGATGACCATCGCGTCGGCCACCGGGGCCCCGTCGGCCGCGGCGCGCACCACGCCCGCCAGGCCGCTGCTGCCGGAGAGCACCACGTCGTGACCGAGCGGCCCGTCACCGACGACCACGGTGGTGGCCTGCGGCTGGTGCCCGTCGGCCGCCGCGATCAGCACGTAACTGCCGGTGCCCGGCGCGGCCAGCCGGTAGCCGCCGTCGCCCCCGGCCAGGGTGCGGCCCAACTGCCGCCCCTGCAGGGATATCAGGGTCAGGATCGCCGAACTGACGCCCACGCCGTCGCTGTTGCGCACCGAACCGTGGATCGTGATGCCGTTGTGGCCGTCGTGGCCGTCCATGGATACCTCCTCGCCGTACGGGCGTGCACCCGCCGTGGCATACGCGGCGACCGGCTGCGTGGGGGCAGGGGCGGTCGCACTGACCGGCTCCGGTTCGGGGGCCGGCTCGGGGATCGCGGCAGAGGCGGCGGGCCGGCCGTCGGCACCGGCGCTCTGCTGCAGGCCGCTCGCCGTCCTAAGCGGCACTTCCTTGATGAATATCACCAGCAGGAAGGCGACGAACGCGAACGGAGCCGCGTACAGGAAGACGTCCCCGATGCCGTGGCCGTAGGAGCGCTCGACGACGCCCCGGATCGGCAGCGGCAGCTTCTTCAGGTCGGGGATGCTCGACTCGCCGCCCTTCGAGGCGGGCAGGGGGATGCCGAGCGCGGCGAAGCCGTCCTTCATGTAGTGGGTGATGCGCGTGGTGAGCGCGGCACCGAGCGCGGCGACGCCGACCGCACCGCCGAGCGACCGGAAGAACGTGACCAGCGAGCTGGCCGCGCCCAGGTCCTGCGGCGCGACCTGGTTCTGCACCGCGAGCACCAGGTTCTGCATCATCAGGCCGATGCCGACACCCATGACCGCCATGTAGACGGCGATCTGCCAGTAGGGCGTGTCGGAGCGCATCAGCCCCAGCGTCGCGGCGCCGGCGGTGAGGAAGAGGCCGCCGCCGACCAGGAACGCCTTCCAGCGGCCGGTACGGGTGATGACCTGGCCGGAGCCCATCGAGGCGATGAACAGGCCGCCCACCAGCGGGATGGTCATCACGCCCGACATGGCCGGGGTCTTGCCGCGGGCGAGCTGGAAGTACTGGCTGAGGAAGACCGTGCCCGCGAACATCGCCACGCCGACGAAGACGCTGGAGAGCGAGGTGAGCGTGATCGTGCCGTTGCGGAAGAGCCGCAGCGGGATGATCGGCTCGCTCGCCCGGGACTCCACGAACAGGAAGACCAGGGCGAGGACGACGGACCCGGGGACCATCAGATACGTCTGCCAGGACAGCCAGGCGTACTTGTCACCGGCGAGCGTGACCCACACCATCAGCAGGCAGACCGCGGCGGTGACGAAGAACGCGCCCAGCCAGTCGACCTTGACCTCGCGCTTGACCACCGGCAGGTGGATCGTCTTCTGCAGCACCACCAGGGCGATCAGCGCGAACGGCACGACGACGTAGAAGCACCAGCGCCACCCCATCCAGCCGGTGTCGGTGATCACGCCGCCGACCAGCGGGCCGCCGACGGTCGCCACGGCGAAGGTGGCGCCGAGGTAGCCGCTGTAGCGGCCGCGTTCCCGCGGCGAGATCATGGCGGCCATGATCACCTGGGAGAGCGCGGACAGACCGCCCGCGCCGACGCCCTGCACCACGCGGCAGGCGATGAGCTCTCCGGCGTTCTGCGCGAAGCCCGCGGCCACCGAGGCGATGATGTAGAGCACCAGGGAGAGCTGGACCAGGAGCTTCTTGCTCACCAGATCCGACATCTTGCCCCACAGCGGCGTGGTCGCGGTGACCGCGAGCAGCGCCGACGTGACGATCCAGGTGTACGCGCTCTGGCCGCCGCCGATGTCGGCCAGGATGGTCGGCAGCGCGGTGGAGACGATCGTGGACGACAGCACGGCCACGAACATGCCGAGCATCAGCCCGGAGAGCGCCTCCATGATCTGACGGTGCGTCATAGGAGCGCCGGGATCCCTGTGGTGGTGGGAGCGGTGCGGTCCGTGGGAGCCGTGCTTGGGTTCACGGGATCCGTGCTTGGGACCCGCCTCCCGCACACCGGTCGGTGTGGTGGTAGCCATCCTCTTCCTTCAACTCCGGTTCGCGTCAGCCGTGTGTGCGGTACGCGGGTGCGTGCGTGTGTGCTGCCCTCGGGGGCCGGCAGCCGTCGAAGCTGGCGCGCAGCCGGGCCATGAGCCCGGCGAGCTGCGCGACCTCCTCGTCGGTCCAGTCCCGCAGGGAGTCGGCGAGCGCCTCGGCGATCCGGTCGGACGCCTCGCGCAACACCTGTTCCCCCTGCGGGGTCAGGCGCAGCAGCCGTGATCTCTTGTCCTGTGGGTCGGGGTGGCGGTCGATCCACCCCCGGTGCGCCAGGTAGGCGACGTGCCGGCTGGTGACCGACAGGTCGACGCCGAGCCGCTCGGCGAGCCGGCCCATCCGCATCTCGCCGAACCGGCCGAGCAGGGTGAGCACCGCCATCGCGGCGGGCGGTCGGTCGGGCGGCAGCGCGCGGCCGAGCCCCCGGCTGACCACCCCGAGTGCGCTGAGCTGCCGTACGAGCTCCGCGCACTGCTCCCGCGCAGCCATCCGGCACCTCCAGCACTAGTTGCCTGAAGCAACTGTAGACCAGTTAGTTGCTACACGCAAGTGAAGCGGGTGCCCCCGGTCCGGGGGCACCCGCGGCTGGAGCGGTGGGGCTCGGTAGTGGCCGGCAGGGGTGCTGCAGCGGTCAGGCGGAGGCCCGGGTCAGCTTGTCCAGCTCCGCCTCGGTCAGCGTGAGATCCGCCACACCCAGCAGTGCGGGGAGCTGTTCGACGGTGCGTGCGCTCGCGATCGGCGCGACCACCGTGGGCTGGGCCGCCAGCCACGCCAGGGCCACCGTTGCGACCTCGGTGCCGTGGGCCGCCGCCACCTCGTCGAGCGCGGCCAGCACCCGCGGGCCCCGCTCGGTCTTCAGGTACTCCGCGGCCCTGCCCGCCCGCGCGCTGTCCACCTCGGTGCCCGGCCGGTACTTGCCGGTCAGGAAGCCGGAGGCCAGCGCGAAGTACGGCACCGCCGAGAGCCCGTGCGCCGCGGCCACCTCCGCGAGCGGCCCCTCGTAGTGGTGGCGCTCGACCAGGTTGTGGTGCGGCTGGATCGCCACGTACGCCGCGAGCCCCTCCCGCTCGGAGGCGGCCAGCGACTGCGACAGCCGCTCCGCGCTGATGTTGGACGCGCCGATGTACCGGACCTTGCCCTCCTCGACCAGCTGGTCGAGGGCGCCGATGATCTCCTCGACCGGCGTGTCCGGGTCGTCGAAGTGCGTGTAGTACAGGTCGATGTGGTCGGTCCGCAGCCGCCGCAGCGACTGCTCGACGGCGCCCTTGATCGTGTGGGGCTTCAGGCCCTTGAAATCGGGGTGGGCGCCCACCTTGGTGGCGACGACCACCTCGTCGCGGTTGCCGCGGGAGGCCAGCCAGTTCCCGATGACGGTCTCGGACTCCCCTCCCGAGTTCCCCGGGATCCACGCGGTGTAGACGTCCGCGGTGTCGATGAAGTTGCCGCCGGCCGCCCGGTAGGCGTCCAGCACGGCGAAGGACTCGCGCTCGTCGGCGGTCCAGCCGAACACGTTGCCGCCCAGGGCCAGCGGGAAGACGTCGAGATCAGATTTTCCGATGCGTGCCATGTCTCACGGCAACACCACCGGGGGCCCTGGTGTTCCGCTCCGCCTCTTCGCTAGTGTCCAGCGTCATGGCTGACTTCCCCCCCAACCAGGCCCAGGGCCCGAACCAGTACCAGGACCCGGCGGGCAGCACGCAGATGTTCCGCGCGTTCGTCGACGAGGGCTCCACCGAGCGTCACCCGGCCCCCGGCGCCTCGACCACGTACGGCTCGTCGCGCGGCCCGCGGACCGGTCTGATCGTCGGCGTCGTCGTGGCGGTGCTGGCCGTCGCCGCGATCGCCTACGTCGCGCTGGGCTGACCCCCGGCGCTTAGCTCACGTGAGCCTGGCGGCCCGCGTCTCGACGTGCATGCCCAAAGGCACCCGCCAGGCGTCGACGCACACCTCGTACGTCGTGCGTACGCTGCTGCCGCCCGCGATCGGTGCCGGTACGCCCTGCGCGCTCTCCACGGTCGCCCAGTCGATGCCGAGCAACCCGATGACGTGCGTCTCGAAGGTCACGGTGCCCGATGTCGCGGGCATCTCCCCGGAGTTGGTGAACGTCAGCGCCACGTACTCGCACCAGCGCCGGTCGGCGGCGGAGCGCGTCGGCCCGCTCACGGTCAGGCGCGCCGGCCGCGGGGGCGGAGGCGGCTGAGGGGTGCCGGAACCGGTCGCGCCGGAGCCGGGGGTGCCGGGGGCGTCCGGGGTGCCCGCTGTGCCCGTTGCGGGGTTCGCGGGCGCCGTGGGTTCGCCGCCCGGGGAGGGCGGCGTGCCGGAACCGCCGCCCTGCCCCGAGCCGCGTGCCGCGGCGGACGCGGGCGCCGCCGCAGGTGCGTTCGCCCCTGCCGGGGAGCCGCCCGGCAGCGGTACGAACGTCACCCGGCCGCTCGGCGCCACGAGACGGCCGGGATCGTGTGACGTACCGCCTGCCCCCACGGCGACGTAGCCGCCACCGCCCGAACCGCCGAAGACGGTGAGCCACGCGAAGACGGCCACGAAGAGCACCGCCGCCGAGACGACGAGGGCACCACGACCGGGGGTACGCACCATCGCACCAGGATTGCTGACGTCACGTCAGAATGGAACGGATCCGGTGAAGTGCCCCGCGTCCGGCGGGCGGTGTGCTATTCGGCGGTCAGCCCCTCGCGCAGCTGGGCCAGCGTCCGGGTGAGCAGGCGCGAGACGTGCATCTGGGAGATGCCGACCTCCTCGCCGATCTGGGACTGCGTCATGTTGGCGAAGAACCGCAGCATGATGATCCGGCGCTCACGCGGCGGGAGTTGGGCCAGCAGCGGCTTGAGGGACTCGCGGTACTCCACGCCCTCCAGCGCGCTGTCCTCGTAGCCGAGCCGGTCGGCCAGCGAACCCTCGCCGCCGTCCTCCTCCGGCGGCGGGGAGTCTAGCGAGCTGGCGGTGTAGGCGTTGCCGACGGCGAGCCCGTCGACCACGTCCTCCTCCGACACCTTGAGCAGGGAGGCGAGTTCGGCCACCGTGGGGGAGCGGTCAAGGCGCTGCGCCAGCTCGTCGCTCGCCTTGGTCAGCGCAAGCCGCAGCTCCTGCAGGCGGCGGGGGACCCGCACCGACCAGGAGGTGTCGCGGAAGAACCGCTTGATCTCGCCGACCACGGTGGGCATCGCGAAGGTGGGGAACTCCACGCCCCGGTTGCAGTCGAACCGGTCGATCGCCTTGATCAGCCCGATGGTGCCGACCTGGACGATGTCCTCCATGGGCTCGTTGCGGCTGCGGAAGCGCGCTGCCGCATAACGGACGAGCGGGAGGTTGAGCTCGATGAGCGTGTCGCGGACGTACCCCCGCTCGGGACTGTCCTGCGGAAGCTCGGCGAGGCGCAGGAAGAGCGCGCGTGACAGGGTTCGGGTGTTGATGGCCTCGCCACCCGAACCGCCGCCGGCTGCGCCGGGTTCGGCGGCATCCGGCGCGTCGAGCGGAAGCACCTTCGGACTGCCCACATCTACGGACATGCCACCCCCTTGAGGTCGCGGACGGATCGCTGGCGACGGTTCCTCCCCCTGCATACCGGAGGCCAGGCCGCGGCAAACGCGGTTCCAGCAGAATGTCACATGTCGGCAACGCGCTGTAGCGTCAAGTCGACTTATTTGCACGGAGATATCGGGGGCGGGGTAGCCCCTGCCGGTTACGACTCGAGCTGATTTGCGGATCGAAGCCGGGCGAAGCTGCGCGACAGCAGGCGCGACACGTGCATCTGCGAGACACCCAGTTCCGCGCTGATCTGGGACTGCGTCAGGTTCCCGAAATACCGGAGCATCAGGATCCGCCGCTCCCGCTCCGGCAGTTGCACCAGCAGATGGCGCACCAGGTCCCGGTGCTCGACCCCGGCCAGCTCGGGGTCCTCGTAACCGAGCCGGTCCAGCAGCCCGGGCGTCCCGTCGCCCTCCTGCGCGGCCTCCAGCGAGGTCGCGTGGTACGCGCGGCCCGCCTCCAGGCACGCCAGGACCTCCTCCTCGGTCAGCCCCAGCCGCTCCGCGATCTCGGCCGTCGTCGGCGAGCGCCCGTGCAGCACGGTCAGGTCCTCGATCGCCCCGCTGACCTGCACCCACAGCTCGTGGAGCCGGCGCGGGACGTGCACGGTGCGCACGTTGTCCCTGAAGTAACGTTTGATCTCGCCGACGACGGTGGGCATCGCGAAGGTCGGGAACTGCACCCCCCGCTTCGGGTCGAACCGGTCGATCGCGTTGATCAGCCCGATGGTGCCGACCTGGACCACGTCCTCCATGGGCTCGTTGCGGCTGCGGAAGCGCGCCGCCGCGTAGCGCACCAGCGGCAGGTTGATCTCGATCAGCGCGGTCCGCACCCGGGCGTGCTCGGAGCTGCCCGGTTCGAGCCCGGAGAGCTCCTCGAAGAGCACCTGCGTCAGGGCCCGGGCGTCGGCAGCCCGGCTGCTGCGGCCGCCGGCGGGGCGGGGTGAGTGGTGCGCGGGGCCTTTCGGGTTCCCGGGACGCTCCGGTCGCGCGGGACGCACGGCCGCGGGGCCGGAGTCCGCCGCGGGGCCGGCGTCGGCGCCCGGAGCGCAGGCGGGGTGGTCGGAGTGGGCGCCGGGAGCAGGGGCGGGGCGGTCGGGG
>CAYNNX010000041.1:0-28174 GCA_964398515.1 uncultured Streptantibioticus sp.
TGCCCAGGACACGCCAGTTCCTCAGGTGGGCGAAGCCGTGCTCGGCCGGGGCGCGAGCCGCGGCCAGCGCCTTGTTGGACAGCTTCTGACTACGGGTGAGCGGGCGGTTTCGGGTGGCCTTGTAGCCGCTGACCACCGCGCTGCTCAGAGCCCCAGGACAGGGTGACTGTCGAGCAGGCCGCGGCGCGCAGTCCTGTTGCTTTGCTGTCGTCGGGGAGCGAATCGTCGTGTTCTCTGAGTGCTACGGTGTCCCGCGCTGAGGCGCGGGCGGCTCGACCCGTCAGATGAGGCCGGAGCGTATGGCATACGAGACGGCGTGCGCCCGGTTGCGGAGTCCCCAGCGTTTCATAACTCCGTAGAGGATGTACTTGATGGTGCGTTCGGAATAGCACAACTCGACTGCGATCTCGGCGAGTTCGCGACCCGCGGCGAGCAGGCGCAAGACGTCCCTTTCCCGGTCGGTAGCCAGGGAAGAGGGCAGGTCCGTCGGTGCGGTGACCTCGCGCTGGCATTCTTGGGCCCGGCGTGTCAGGTCGCCCTCAAGTGTGTGAGGGAACGCTCCGCCTCCTCGCGCGACGGCCCGGACCTTCAGGGCGAACTCCTCGGGACGGAAATCCGAGCGCCACAGCACCGCGCGCACTCCGCAGTCGACCGCTGCCGAGATCTCGATCCTCCACTGCCATTTGACGATGACGAGGAAGGGGACGCCGGAGTCGGCACGCAGGCCGCGCAGCATCTCCAGGGTGGAGCAATCCGCGGTCTCCACAGCGACCACCACGACATCCGCTTCGCCGGTTCCGGCTGCGGTGTCCATAGCCACCAGGCGCCGGTCCTGCCGCAGACAGCTGAGCAGCCCGGCGCGTACGACCGCGTCCGCAGCGTGTACGGCCACCCGGACCTTCTCTGTGGGCAGGACCTGAGGAGTAAGCCCTTCACTGGGACGCCCAGGGAGCTCTCGTTCACGTTCATCGGTGTACTTGGACACGGCCCTCTTCCAGCTTCAGGTGTGATCTCACTCGCGCGCTGACATTCCTCGTGTTCGCGGCCATGACGCGTAATCGGATCTCCGCTGAGGAAAGAGCCCGCAGGGGTGTCTTGCCGTACACGGCGCACCCGCTACCCGCGGCTGCCACCGCGACGCAGGCCTGCGCAGCGTGCCGATTCCGTTCTCGTCGGCGACGGTTCGACTGCCATGAGTGCGGTGGGCGGTGAGCATGCGCATGGATTCGGCCGTGGCGCACAGGGACTTGGGTCCGTGCGGTCCACGACCCAGTCGGGCACCTGCGGGGTCCAGGTCGGGTACCGGGGGTAAAGAGGAGTTGGGCGAACGCCCTGCGGATGTCGGTGAGGTTGATGGGGTTGCCTTCTCAGTTCGGTGGGCGTGCTCGCTACAGGGATGCGCCTGCCTTGAGCACGCTTGTGGACTGTGAGAAGCGGGAGCGTGCGCCCGGTCCGAAAGCCCGTCAAGCACCGTGGCCTGCAACACCTGCCGCAGTTCCGGCGCCAGTTGCCGCAGGGCTTCGCCGACCTCGCCGCCGACGGTCCCGGCCAGTACCTCGTCCTCCGCCGCGGGCACCACCGCCCGCTCGGCGGCGGCGACCGGCGGTTCGGCGTGGTGGGCACGGCGCCGGAACGCGTCGACGAGGCGGCGCGCCGCGATCGTCCACAGCCACCCGACGCCCGTCCCGCCGACCGCGCTCCCGGCGAACGCGCCCGCCGCGCGCCACACCGCCAGCCACGGTGACGTGCGCCGGTACAACTCGTCGAACGCAGCGCGGTCACCTCTGGCCACCAGCCGAACGAGGCGCTCCTCGTCCAGCTCGTCCAGTGCTCTCCTGCGTGATCTCACACCAGCCAGACGCCCGATGGGGCGCGCAGGTTCTGCATCTATCGTGACCTGCGTCACAGTGCCGTCTGTGGAGGTTTGCGATCCCCGCGAACCCGGTCGCTGGCTTCGACCCGGCTCGTGGTGAACCCTGGCGTCTCGCGGTGCTTCACCCTCCTCGGCACAGCCCTGACCGAGTACACCAGGCCGCCAGGAAGGGTGTGGTGTCGCCGACGCCCCTGGGCTGCTCCTGACTCGGAGCGCCCGCGTCCCGCTCTGCCTCCGCCCTTGCCGAAGGTCTGGGGGAAGCGGGCGGCGAGGTTGCCTGGCCGGGGCGAGGCTGTCCGGGTGGTCCCCGCGGTCGTCGAGGCCCTGGGGTGCCGGACTCGTTGTCGCGTGATCCGTCGGCGGTGGGTGGCTCTGTCGCGCACGGGCTGGGCGGCCATGTGGTCGATCTGCCGCCGGAGGTCGGGGCGGCCCTGGTGTGCGGCCGTACCCGGGTTTCGAGGGCGCCGGGGGAGAGTGGTGTGGTGGGTCGGACGCCGAGTGTGCCGTAACCGGTCAACCCGCTCAGCCTTTCCATCTTTCACTAGATAACTAGGGAAGTGATGCCATGCTTCGGTCTCGGTTGTCAAGTGGCGCCCCATAGTCCGCCGGTCGGGGACGGGGGTAGGATTCGCTAGATAACTAGGACAATGACTGGGTGGAAGTCGGTGAATGGGTCGCAATGGAGTACCTCATCGACCGCCGCAGTGGAGTCGCTACCTACCTGCAGATCGTTGAGCAGACGAAGCGTGCGCTGCGGCTGGGTTTCTTGCATCCTGGAGAACAACTCCCCACCGCGCGCGAGGTCGTCGAGGCGACCGCCATCAACCCCAACACCGTGCTGAAGGCGTACCGGGAACTTGAGCGTGAAGGCCTGGTTGAGAGTCGCCGCGGTGTCGGCACGTTCGTGCGGCATTCACTGGGCAAGCCGCAGGCTGCCGCGGACTCGGCGCTGCACGCGGAACTGACCGACTGGATGCGGCGCGCGCACGCGGCCGGGCTCGACCGAGAGGATGCGGCGGCGCTGATCGCCTCCGCTCTGGACACCTGGTTCCCGGTCACCGTTGCCTCACAAGGCACCGGGGGCGCCGTATGAGCCAGCGGTTCCGCTCTCCCGACGGGCGATTCGACAAGCTAGCCGGAACGGTGACACCGCACCACTCGCACGGCGACCTCCCGGTCCTGGAAGTCGTCGAGCTGAGCAAGAGGTACCGTCGTCGCGACGCGCTGCGGGGATGCTCCTTCCGAATACCAGCGGGACGCGTCAGCGGTCTCGTCGGGTCCAACGGCGGGGGCAAGAGCACGCTCATGGCGCTGGCGGCGGGCCTGATCCGGCCGACCAGCGGCAGCATCGCGGTCTTCGGTGAGCCTCCGGGCACCCCGTCGTCCCGTCGGCGCGTCGCCTACCTGCCGCAGGACAAGCCGCTTTTCCCGCGTCTCACGATCGCCGAGACGCTGCGATTGGGCCAGGAGCTCAACCCGAGATGGGACCAGCCGACCGCCGAACGCGTGGTGCGTCAGGGTGACTTGCCGCTGACCGCGCGCGTGGGATCCCTGTCGGGCGGCGAACGCACCCGGGTCGCGCTCGCACTCGTCTTGGCCAAGCGCCCAGAGCTGCTCCTGCTCGACGAGCCGATGGCCAACGTCGACCCCGTCTCCCGGCGACAGCTCACCGGTGTGCTAATGGCAGAGGCCGCGGAACACGGCACCACGGTGCTCATCTCCTCCCATGTCCTCGGTGAACTGGAGGGCATCTGTGACTTCGTGGTCCTCCTCGGTGCGGGCCGGACGCGGCTGGCCGGTGACGCGGACGAGATCATCGACCTCCACCGGTTGCTGGTCGGAACCGCCGACGCGGAAGACCCGTTGCCCGAGCCGGACCTGCACGACGTGGTGGAGGTGCGGCGTGCCGGACGGCAGGTGACCGCGCTGGTGCGGCCCCTGATCCCGGTCGCCGACGGGTGGGACGTGACGGAGCCGACTTTGGAGGACGTCCTCATGGCCTACCTGCGCTCATCCGAGGCTCCCCCTCTGATCACCGAAAGCGCGCGGCCGTCCGCCGCCCCTGAGGCGGCAGGGAGGGCCCGCTGAGCCTCGGTGGGCTGTGTGCGGCCGGCGTCGCGACGCCCGTTGCGGCGCAGTCGGTTGACAGCACGCACCTGGTGGCCGCCGATATCGGTCATGCTTCGTGGCCCGTCGAAGTGAACGTTCCCGGGACGGGGGAGAGCCGGTAGGCAGCCCCGTGGGTGGTCACGCGACCGGCGGTGGGCGGCGCGAAGGGGGTGCCCAGCACAAGGGCGCCCGTGTCTGCGAGGGACTCGATCAGCCTGCGACGTGTGGCCTCGGACTGTCCGGGGTCGATGTAACGCAGGAGTCGATGGCCGGACGGGCGAACCGGACCGGGTGGTGGACGCGGTCGCCTGTGATCAGTGCCGTCTCGCCGCGGCTGCTCACCTGAAGGGCAACGTGCCCGGGGGTGTGACCCGGCGTGGGCAGCAGGCACAGAGCGGGAGCGACTTCGGCGCCAACGGCGGGGACGTCGCCGAGGTCGAGGAGTCCGCTTCTTCGACGGAGGTGACGGAGTCGGCGAACATCTTCCTGCGCGGTTCGTCCATGCCGTACCCGCGCCCCACCAAGGGTCACGGCGCAGACGGGGGTCCACGCCGTGGCGCGTTACGGTGTCACCCACCCCCGGAGCGGCGGCTTCGGGGGGGCTCAGCGGGCGCTGCCGAGGTTTCGGTCCTTTTCGGCGCCGGCGAGCATGAGGGTGGTCTCCTCGATCCGGCGGAAGCGTCCGTCGGGTGCGAACTCGGCGAAGAGGTAGACCTCCATGCTGACGGTGGTTCCGTCGGTCTTGGTGACGTCGACGGTGTGACGGTCTGCGTAGTGGTCGCCGTTCACGAGCTCTTCGTGCACGGTGACGGTGCCGCTTGCGAGGGTGTCTCGCAGGTGGGCGATGTGGGTGAGGAACTCCGTGCGGTCGGCCCAGTCGCCGTCGGTGCGCTGGCGGTAGTCGGGGGCGAAGTGCCGGTCGGCGGCCTGGTCCAGGGTGAGTCCCGGGGTGAAGAGCAGGTCGGTGAGTGCCCTGCGGACATCGGTGCGGTTCATGAGAAGTGTCCCTTCGATTCGGTGGGTGTGCTCACCCACAGGAGATGCGTGCCTTAAGCACGCTTATGACAGTAGCAGTAGAAGCGTGCTCCGTGCACGCTAATCTGAAGGGGTGACCACCACGACGGGATACGACATCGCCGACGCCCTGGGACTGCTTCTGCGCCGCAGCACCCGTGCCCGCCTGTACAGCCACCTCACCGAGGGCCTGGGAGAGGCGGTCGACGAACTCACCTATCCGGTACTCAGCGGCCTGGCCCGGACAGGCCCCCTCAGCGCCGCCGACCTCGGCCGCGAGGTCGGACTCGACCGCACTACCGTCACCCGACGCGCCGACCGCCTGGCAACCGCCGGCCTGGTCCAACGTCAACCGGATCCCACCGACGGCCGCGCCACCCTCCTCACCCTCACCCGCCAAGGCCACGACACCATCGCAACCACCCGTCAGCGACTCGCCACCGCCATCGAGGACTCCCTCGCCGCTTGGCCGGAAGCCGACGCCCAAACCTTCGCACGCTGGCTCAGACGATTCGCCGACGAAGGTCCCTTCGCATCCCGCTCCGACTGACCGGCGACCGGACGCCGATGAGCGCGGCGATCACGGCGTCGCGGTCTCGCGAAATCGTCGACGCTGATCACGCGGGGCACCCGACCCCTGGGCAACGGGATGCGCAACAGGGCACGGAGGGCCGTGTGCCGGGACAATCCCATCGCGGGTATGGCCAGCAAGCGGGCTCCTGCCCGGCCCGCTAACTCCTTGACCACAGCCTCGACTTGCCTGGCCAGACGGACCGTGCGTAGCTGGTCACGCTCCAGCCCCCCGGGCAGCTGCTCGCGGAAGGTATGCGGCAGCCGCGAGTGGGACACACCAGCCGCCGTACCCGCACACGGACCCATCACCCGCCGCCATCGACCGGTACGTCAGGACATAAGCGCCGAGGCCCAGCCCGTCACCACAGGTGGAGAAATTGATCACCACATCGGGCGCGCCGTTGTGCGTGAGGTCCCCGCAGGAGGTGTCAATGGGCTGCTCATGGGCGCTGCACGGCTTGAGGCTGCCCCTGCGCGAGCGCGGCGGCGAGGAACGCGGCCTTCACACAGGCTAAGCGGCGCACGTGTTCTCCAAGCGCGGCGCGGCCTGTGGGTACACGTAGTCGTTCTGCTCCAACTCCTCGCGCAGCCGTGCCAGGGCGCGGTGGAGCGTGCTCTTGACGGTGCCTATCGACATCCCCAGGGCCCGTGCCGTCTCCTCGGTGCTCATCTGCTTCCAGTGCCGCAACACGACGACCTGCCGCTGCCTGGGCCCGAGCACCCGCAGCGCGCTGATCAGCATGGCCCGGTCGGCGTGCTGCTCGGTGCCGTCGTCAATGCTCGCATCCGGAAGGTTCTCGGTGGGTACCTCGTCGAGCTTGCGGGCACGCCACCACTCGGTGCGCGTATTGATCATCACGCGGCGCATATAGGCGTCGGCCAGTCCCTTGTCCGCTATCCGGTCCCAGCGCGGGAAGGTGCGGCACAGGGCAGTCTGGACCAGGTCCTGGGCGTCCACCGGGTCGGGGACGAGGCGCCGGGCGCTGCGCAGCAGCGACTCCTGGCGCGAGCGCACGTACTCCTCGAAGTCCAGCTTCCTGCTGTCGTCCGTTGCCGTGCTCGCCGCCATGGCGCGCCTCCATTCCCGTTGGCTGTTATCCGAACCGCAACGCGTTGTCGACCCCGTATGGCCGACTGGTCTCCGCCGACGGCTCAAGGCGACGGGCAGGACGCCACACGTTGACGGCGTGTTGGGGCGTGCCCACGCCCTTCGGCGTGGGCGTTGGCACGATGTGGTGATGCCGGCGATCTCCCCGGCCGACCTCAGGAGTTCCCCCCGGCTCGGTGGCCCGCGTCGGTCAGAACAGTCGGTTGCGGGCCCGAAGAAGGATGAATGCCGCGATGGCGGCGGTGAGGACCAGCAGTATCGCCGCCCCGGTCCACTGCATTGGGGACATCTGCGAGAACGGAAGGTACTTGATCGACCAACCGACGACGTGTTTGCCGGCCAGGCAGGCGGCGTGGGCCTTGTCGTTCGGTGTGTCCCTGCAGGTGCCCCAGCCGATGGTACTGCCCGAACTGGTCAGGAAGGACTGGTCCAGCCCGATCGACCCGGGCGGCAGGTCCGGGGACCGGCCTGTCACGCCGTTGTGGGTGGTTATCGTGGCCGCCTTGCCCAGGCCGGCCACGAGGTAGCCCCAGGCGATCTGTACGACGACGCCGAAGCCGAAGGTGAGCACCATGGCCATGAGCGCCCGGCCCAGCAGCATACCGATCGCCACACCTGCGACCACGTTGAACAGGGTGAGTGCCGTGGGCACTGGACCGGTGGCGTTGAGCACCGAAGGGTCAGTCCAGGTGATCTGGCCGGTCTTCCAGACCGGCTGATACCACCAGGTGGACGCGAGGGCGATGCCCGCGGTGCAGACCACGACCACGCACAGGGAGATGGAGAGTTTGGCGGCGAGCCAGCGGATACGGCTCACGGACTGGGAGGTGACCAGCTTCGCTGTGCCGGTCTCCAGGTCACCGGCGAGCAGCGGCGCGCCCACGAAGACGCCGAACAGGACGGGGGCGAACGCGATGGCGTAGCCGGTTTGGGTCAGCCAGTGGCTGTACGAGTCGAAGCCCTGCGTCCAGGCGTCCGACTTCGGGTGTGGCCAGCCGTACCCGTTGAGGAAGCCGATCATCCGGCCGCGCTGGAAGGCGGCCCAGCCGACGCCGACGGCGGTGGCGGCGATCAACGTCCAGTATGTCGCCCGGTGCTGACGCCATATCAGCCAGGTCAGGCCGCGCAGCCGCAGGCCGCGGCTGGCCCGGGAGGAGGATGCCGGGGTATCGGTCAGTGTGGTCATGCCGCCACCGTCTTCGTGTCGCTCGGGTCGGTGACCCGGGCACTGCGGGTCATCAAGGTCGGTGCCTGCGGGGAACGCAGATAGGCGAGGACCAGCTCCTCCAAATTCGGCGAAGCGGTGTGCCAGCCGCCGTCGATCGGTCCCCCGGGGCGCACGAGTGCGGTCACCTGCTGCCCGCTGGTGCGGGATTCCACGAGGGTGTGACGGCCCAACTCGGCGGGGAGGCCTTCGCCGACCGCAGCGCCGGTCAGCAGAGTGTGGGCGGCGAGCAACTCGGCCACCTCCCCCGCGAGGCACAGCCTGCCGGAGGAGACGACCAAGAGGTAGTCGCAGACGTTCTCCAATTCGCTGAGCAGGTGGGAGGAGATCAGTACGGTGGTACCGCGTTCGGTGGCCTCGGCCATCAGGGCATCCATGAGTTCGCGGCGCACCAGCGGGTCCAGGTCGGACATGGGCTCGTCAAGCAGGAGCACGTCGGGGCGCTTGCCGAAGGCGACCGCGAAGGCTACCCGCGTGCGCTGCCCGCCTGACAGGGTGCAGATCTTTGCGTTGAGCGGAATGTTTCCCGCCCGAACGATCCCTGCGGCGGCCCGCTGGTCCCAGCTCGGGTTCAGCTCACGGCCCAGCCGCAGCGTCTCCTCCACGGTCAAGCGGCGGAAGAGAGGCTTGTCCTGGGCGAGGAAAGCGGTGCGGCGGTTCGCCTCCGCCGACTGCGGTGCCGCGCCGAAGACCCGCAGCGTTCCGGCGGTCGGCTCCAGCAGGTTGGCCGTGATCCCCAGCAATGTGCTCTTTCCGGCCCCGTTGGGGCCGACCAGCCCGCAGATCCGGCCGGCCGGCAACCGGAACGAACAATTGCGGAGCGCCCAGCCCCGCCGGTACTTCTTCCCCAGGCCGTGCGCCTCTATCGCAGCCTGGCCAAGCGGGCCTTGGCAACCCGTCGTGTCATTCACCTGCACTCCTCACTTCCCGAGATTGTCGTACACGTGGCCGCCTGTCGCGGCCGCGTCCCCCCGGCGGCGCACCGGTCCGCACCGGCTTGTGGGCGTGCCGGTGACCTGCGCGCCAGCGTCCCCGGATCCGGGCGCGGCTCGACGGGTGCCACGTGCTCCAGCGGCAGTTGGTCAACCCGGTGCCGACACATCCAGTCGCAGCCTGCTTGGTTCGGCTGGGCGATCTGCCGGTACGGGCAGCCCCGCAGCCGTGCACAGCGCAACCTGATCTCTACTCACTGCTATTCCACTAGATGACTAGTGAAATGATGATCCATGAAATGGTGGTCCCTGTCAACGCGCCAGGTGGCGGCGCGTGGAGTGCTCGTCCTGACGGGGCCCGCGTGGGACCCAGGCGCGGGATGCCGGAAACGGGCAGGCGGCGGTCAGATGAGGCCCGCGCGGATGGCATAGGAGACGGCGTGTGCTCGGTTGCGCAGTTGTAGACGCTTCATCAGGCCGTAGAGGGTGTATCTCACTGTTCGCTCCGAATAGCATAGTATGGTGGCTATTTCGGACAGTTCCTTACCTTCGGAAACCAGGCGGAGCACTTCCACCTCGCGGGGGCTGACGCCTGAGGAGGTGAGGCCGCGTGGGGCGAGGACCTCCCGGTGCGTCCATCGGACCTGCTCCATCAGCGCGCCCTGAAGGGCGGGCGGGAGGCTGCCGCCGCCGTCCGCCACCGTGAGCAGGGTGCGGATGAAGGCGGGCGGGGTGAAGGTGTCGCGCCACAGCACGGCGCGGACTCCCCGGTCGATCGCCGCCGAGACGTCCGCCCGCCACCGCCTTCCCGCGATGACCAGGAAGCGTGCGTCGTGCTTGTCGGACAGGTCGCGCAACTCGTCCAAGGCGGCTGTGTCGACGCTGTCGAAGGCGGCGACGACGGCGTCGGCTTCAGGGAGCCTTTCCGGTGGGATCTCCTGGAAGCGGCGGTCGTGCTCAAGGGAGCTGACCAGCCCCTCGCGGATAACGGCGTCGCACGAGTGGACCGCCACGCACACCGTGCGGGAGAGTGTCTGCTGGGTCATATCTCTCTCATCGGGAAGTCGTCAATGAGGTTTCGAGGCGCACATCGTGTCACGCGCATTCCGGCCAGCCGGTTCCCATGCTTCTCCCGATCTTAAATGCCGGGACCGGCAGGCCGATGCCTTGTATAAACGGGCAATGTTGCCGGCCGATGGTTGCCTGAGTCGGCTGCGTGGCCCATCCTGAGAGCTCAGGTGCTCTCTCGCCTGGCTCTTTCAGTCGCGGAAGGAGTGTCGCGCCGCCCCCGGTCGGAGGGCGTGCGTCTCGCTCTCCGGAGTACCGAACGTGGGGCAGGGAAACCACCGCGATTTCCCAAGCACCATGTATTGGTCAGGCCGGAATTCCCACAACGCATTTCGTCCGCGAAGCCGGAATGCGCACGGTGTGAAACAGCTTGCTTGGCTCGCGTGTCGGCGGCCTGTAATGCCCCTGCGCGCTGGAAAGGGATTTCCAGCGCGTACTCCCGGGGCGCTGCCCCGCCCCGGGAAGACAGGGGCGCGTCGCGGAACCGTTCACCGGCCCGTGGCGGTCAGTGCGTTGCCAGTGAGCATGGCCGAGGCGATCTCGGTACGGGAGCGCAGGCCGGCGCGTGCGAACGGCCGCGTCAGACGATTGGTGACGGCTTCCTCGCTGAGCCGCAGCACGGCGGCGATCTGGCCTTCGAGGACCGATGTAGTGGCCGAGGTGTACGTATCCCTCCGTCCCGCTCTGGTGAGCAGGTCCCGTCTTTGACCGCGAATCGCGCCGGCGAACAACCCGCGGTACGACAGCAATGCGGGTGAGAGACCGGCTGGACGGGTTGTGGGGCGACGAGGACTTCACGGCGTGATACCCCGGGCCCGCAGGACCGGCCTGTCGCCCACTCGGCTCGCCACCGTCTGCGTGCTGCAGTTCCTGCCCAGCGCCACACCAACAAGACCATCAGTCCGGCCGCGGGCGACATCGTGCTCGCGTCGTGGCGCGAAGTGAACATCGCCTCGCCGGCGCGGCCGGGCAGGCAGGGGCCGATAGTAGCCGCCCAACTGCCGGACCAGCATCGAACCAGGTCGGGGGGCAGCGTTGGCCAGACCACCAGAACCGACATGCTGCCGGCCGCAACAGCGCACCCAAGGCAACGCCGATCACGCCGACGAGACCGAGGTGGAAGCCTGCCCCCAGCATGCTGCGCACGACACCCGTGGGCGACGAGTACTCCGGTACCAGGGGGCATGCACGCAAGGCGATGCGCACTCCAAGTGCCCCGCACCCGGTGGTCGGGTGTCAACCGCCCTAGGGGGACTGGCCGCCCACACGCCCTGCCGATGCCTGCCGCAGACGGACAGGCGCGTCGCGGGGACCGTGGACCGATCCGGCCGGCGGCTGAACGCGCTGGCAAAGTCCGCTGTGCGTACGGACAAAGCAGCCCGTCGGCGCCACCTGGTTGTCCGCCCGTTCCTAGGCTGGGCGGGCAGCCCTGCTGCGACCCCTACGGCCACCGGTCCCGGCGTGAGGCGCCGGTGCTGCGTCGCGCGTGAAAGGCCAACACGTCCGCGGGAGTCCCCCATGAGCACCATCGTCGTCAAACGCCAGGCTCGCGTTCCCGGGCCCGAGGCCCCCGAGGGCCGGATCGAACTGGCCGAGCCCCCGGTCCTCGGCGAGCCCGCCACCGCGGACTTCAGCTCGGTGATGCTGTATCTGCCGATGGCGCTGGGCGCCGGCGCCATGGCCATGATGTTCACCATCGGCGCCGGTTCGTCGTCCACGTACATGATGTCCGGGATGATGGGCGTGGCCATGATGAGCATGGGCGTCGGCCAGCTCGGCAGACGTGGTGCCGACCGCAAGCGCCGGATGCGCGCTGAACGCCGCGACTACCTGCGCTATCTCGCACAGTTGCGCCGACGGGCCCGGCAGGCGGCCGCCGAGCAGCGCGCCGCGGCCTCCTGGGACCACCCGCGTCCGCAGGACCTGTGGTCGGTGGCCTGCGGCCCGCGCCTGTGGGAACGCCGGGCCGGCCACGAGGACTTCGCGGAGGTGCGCATCGGCCTGGGCACCAGCCGTGCGGGCCTGGTCCTGGTGCCGCCGGAGACCAAGCCGGTCGAGGACCTCGAACCGCTGTCCGCTGTCTCGCTGCGGCGTTTCACCAAGGCATACCAGTCGGTCGACCGGCTGCCGGTGCCCGTGCCGCTGCGGCGGTTCACCAGCGTGGAGTTCGCGGGCGACGGTGTCGCCGCGCTGGGCCTGCTGCGCGCGATGATCGGGCAGCTGGCGGTGTTGCACTCCCCGGACGAACTGCGCGTCGCGCTACTCACCGACGCCGTCGGCCGTGCCGAGTGGGACTGGCTCAAGTGGCTGCCGCACAACGCACATCCGCACATGGAGGACGGCGCCGGGCCGCTGCGCCTCGTGGCGGACGACCACGACACGTTGCTCGAACTTCTTGGCGCCGAGGTGGCCGACCGCCCGGACCATGAGCCGGACGTGCCGCCGCGGCTCGGGGAGCCGTTCGTGGTGGTGCTGGCCTACCGTGCGCATATCCCCGAGACCTCCCGGCTGCTCGGCGCGGGTGTGCGCAACGTGGTGCTGCTGGACGCGACAGGCGCGATGACGGGCGGCCCCCAGGTACTGCGGCTGACCGTGCGGGACGGCGAGGTGGAGTACCCGGCGGGCGGGAACCCGGTCACCGCCGAGGCTGACGCGCTGTCGCCAATGGCGGCCGAAGCCCTGGCGCGCGTCCTGGCCCCGATGCGCACCGGCGGTGGAGTCGAACTCGTGGAGGCGCCGCTGGAGACCGACTTCGATCTCACCGCGCTGCTCGGGATCCGTGACGCGCGCTCGTACGATGTGGCCGCGCTGTGGCGTACCCGCACCCCGCAGAGCGCCCGGTTGCGCGTGCCCATCGGCATCACCGAGGACAACGAGGTGCTGGAGCTGGACCTGAAGGAGTCCGCGCAGGCCGGCATGGGCCCGCACGGACTGCTGATCGGGGCGACCGGTTCCGGCAAGAGCGAGCTGGTGCGCACCATGGTCATCGGGCTGGCGGCCACCCACTCCTCGGACGTGCTGAACTTCGTGCTGGTGGACTTCAAGGGCGGTGCGACGTTCCTCAACATGGACCGTCTGCCGCACACCTCCGCGGTGATCACCAACCTCGCCGACGAACTCCACCTGGTGGACCGCATGCGGGACTCCCTGAACGGCGAGATGATGCGCCGTCAGGAACTGCTGCGGGAGAGCGGCTACTCCTCGCTGTACGAATACGAGAAGGCACGGCTCGGCGGCGCCGCGATCACCCCGCTGCCGTCGCTGCTGATCGTCGTCGACGAGTTCTCCGAACTCCTGGCGAACAAACCCGAGTTCGTCGACCTGTTCGTCAGCATCGGCCGACTGGGCCGATCGCTGGGCGTGCACCTGCTGCTGGCCTCCCAGCGCCTGGACGAAGGCCGCATCCACCGCGTCGAGGGCCATCTGTCGTACCGGATCGCCTTGCGCACCTTCTCCTCGATGGAGTCCCGCAGCGTCATCGGGGTGGGCAGCGCCTACGAACTGCCCTCCTCGCCGGGCAACGGCTACCTGAAGGTCGACACCACCAACCTCGCGCGCTTCAAAGCCGCGTACGTCTCCGGTCCCTGTCCGACGCCCGTGGGCGCCTCCCGGCCGACGCAGCTTTCGGCGGGCTCCGAGGAAGTGGTCGTCTTCGGGATGGAGCAGCAGCTGCCGAACGGACAGGTCGCCCTGGAGGGAGCCGAGGAGCTCGTATCGCGGGCCGAACCGCAGCCGGAACCCGCCCAGGACGACGAGGAGAGTCTGCTGGAGGTCCTGGTGGAGCGGCTGGAGGGGGCCGGTCCGCCGGCCCGCCAGGTGTGGCTGCCGCCGCTGGACTTCTCGCCCAGCCTCGACCAGTTGCTGCCCGGCATCGTCCCGGACCCGCAGCGCGGCATGAGCGCGAGCGACTACCCGGCGCTCGGCGCGCTGCGGGTACCGCTCGGCATGGTCGACCGGCCCTACGAGCAACTGCGCGAACTCATGGTGGCCGATCTGTCCGGCGCCGACGGGCACCTGGCGCTGGCCGGGGCCCCGCAGACCGGCAAGTCCACGATGCTGCGCACCCTGATGCTCTCGCTCGCGCTCACCCACACACCTGCCGAAGTGCAGTTCTACTGTCTGGACTTCGGCGGCGGCGGTCTTCAGTCCACCGCCGGACTGCCGCACGTCGGCTCCATAGCCACCCGCTTGGAGCGCGACCGGGTCCAGCGCACCGTGGAGGAGCTGACCCAGCTGCTCGAGGTGCGCGAGCAGCGCTTCACCGACCTCGGTCTGGAGTCGATGACCGCCTACCGGCGGCAGCGCGACCGCGGTGAGATCGAGGATCCGTACGGTGACGTGTTCCTCGTCATCGACAACTGGTCCACGCTCAAGCAGGACTTCGAGGACCTGGAGCCGCGCATCACCGACCTGGCCGCCCGCGGACTCTCTTTCGGGCTGCACGTCGTCGTCTCCGCGGTGCGCTGGTCGGAGATCCGGCCCCGGGCCCGCGATTTGTTCGGCACCAAGTTCGAACTGCGGCTCGGTGACAGCTCGGAATCCGAGATCGGCTCGAAGCTCGCCGGCAGCGTCCCCCACCAGCCCGGCCGCGGCCTGACCAAGTCCTCTTACCACTTCCTGTGCGCCCTGCCGCGGCTGGACAGCTCGTCGCACACCGACGACCTGACCGCGGCGACCAAGTCGGCCGTGGCCGAGATCGACACCTTCTGGACCGGACGGCCCGCCCCGGGCGTTCGACTGCTGCCCGCCAAGCTGCCGCTGGACAAGCTCCCGGCTCCCGAAGGCGACCTGCGGTTCTGCCTCGGCTGGGACGAACAACGGCTCGCACCCGTGTGGCACGACTTCCGGACCACCCCGCATCTGATGGTGTTCGGCGACAGCGAGACCGGCAAGACCAACGTGCTGCGCCTGGCCATCGATGCGATCCTGCGGCGCTACACGCCGGAGGAGGCTCGCATACTCCTCGCCGACACCCGCCGCGATCTGCTCGGCGCGGTCCCTGAGGAGTACCGCGTCGGGTTCGCCGTGGACGGCGAGGCGCTCACCCAACTGGCGGGCAGTGCCGCGGTGTCGGTCGGCAAGCGCGTTCCGGGTGCCGACATCTCCCCCGAACGGCTTTCCCAGCGCGACTGGTGGACCGGTCCCAGGCTGTTCGTGATCGTCGACGACTACGACCTGTACTCCGGCGGGCCGGGCTCGGGATCCCCGCTGGCTGCCCTGTCCCCGATGCTCGCCCACGCGGTGAACATAGGCCTGCACATGGTGATCTCCCGCTCCGCCTCGGGCGCCACCCGGGCCATGATGGACCCGGTGCTGCGCCGGATCTGGGAGCTGGGCAGCCCGGGGCTCCTGCACTCCTACCCCAAGGAGGAGGGGAAGTTCCTCGGCGAGGCCAGGCCGCGCACCCTGCCCCCCGGCCGCGCCCAGCTCGTCACCCGGCGCGGTGTGCGGCTGATGCAGGTCGCACACGCCGGCCCCTGACACCGCAACGGACATCCCCACCACGCCGCCGCACCCCCATGCCTTCCAGGAGCACCATGACCACCGCCCTTCCCGCCTCCCGCACCCCCGGCGCGGTCAGCACCGAGGTGTGCCGGCTGACCATCGCCGGGCCGGCCGGACGCGCCGACCTGGCCGTGCCCGTCACCACGACCGTCTCGACCCTGCTGCCGGTGCTGCTGCGGCACGTGCCCACCGAACCCGGCCGACCGACCGGGGTGTGGACGCTTCAGCGCCTGGGCGAGGCCCCGCTGGACCTCGACGCCACGCCGCAGAGCGCGGGGCTGGTCCACGGCGACGTGCTGTACCTGCGCACGGTGGACGACCCGATGCCCGAGCTGGCCTTCGACGACATCGCCGACGGCGTCTCCCACGCCGTCGGCGCGCGCTCCAACCGGTGGTGCCCGGAACTGACCCGCAGGCTGTTCCTGGCGCTCGCCTGCGTCGTCCTGACCGTCCTCGCCGCAGCCGTCTCCGTCCTGGGGCACGGGCCGCTCGCCCCGATCCTGTACGCGGTCGCCGCCGTCGCCCTCGGCGCCGGATGCGCGGCGGACCGACGCCGGCCCGCCGACCACGTGGCTACGCTCATCACCGGCGTCGGCGCCTGCGTGTTCGCCGCCCTCGCCGGCCTGACCGTTCCGCACGGCACGCAGGGCCTGACGTCGGCGCGGCCCGCCGACCTGATGCTCGGCGGGGGCTGCGCCGCTGCCGTCGCCGCAGGTCTGCTGCCCGTGTCGCGGCTCCGGTCGGCCGTGACCGGGACTTTGCTGCTCACCGCGGTGCTCACCCTGGTCGCCGGCGCCGTGGCCGCCTGGTCCGGTTTCGACGCCGCCCGCAGTACCAGCACGGTCGCCGTCGCCGTCTTCCTGCTCGGCCACCTCGCGCCGCGCACCTCGCTGCGGCTGGCCCGCATCCGGGTGCCCCAACTCCCGCGCAACGCCGAGGAACTCCAGGAGGACACCGACCCGTACCCCGAACCGCTGGTCACCCGGCGCGCCATGACGGCCGACAACATCCTCACCGCGATCAGCATCTCGACCGGCCTGCTGTGCTCGGCGGCCTTCCTGCTCCTGCTCGGCCAGGACGACTGGATCGGCTGGCTGTTCCCGCTGGTGTTCTCCGGCGCGGTGCTACTGCGCACCAAGAGCCTCAACGCGTCCTGGCAGCGCGTCCCGGCCGCCGTCTCCGGCACGCTCGGCCTGCTCACCGTGGTGCTGACGTGGACCACCGGCTCCTCCACAGCCACCCGGTGCGTGCTGCTGCTCGGGCTGCTCGTCGCCGCGGGGCTGCTGCTGACCGGTGCCTGGCGGCTGCCCACCGCACGGCTCCTGCCGATCTGGGGGCATCTGGCGGACATCCTGGAACTGGTGACCGCGCTGGCACTGCTGCCGCTGCTGCTGCAACTGCTGCACGTCTACGCGCACGTCCGCGCAGCGGTCAGCTGAGGGGGAGGCAGTGCAAAGCCGCCGCGACCACGTGCAGGCCTACCAGTTCGCCACCGGGCGGCTGGCCTCCTCGCTCGTCTCCGCCGACCCGGGGACCGGCGAGGCCCCGATGCGCCGATCCGGACTCGGCGCCATGTTCGGCGTCCTGGTCACCGTCCTGATGGTGGTCGTCTTCGCCGTCTACGGCCTGCTCAAGCCCGTTCAGACCACCGCGTGGGCGCACAACGGCGCCCTGATCGTGGAGAAGGAGACCGGCAACCGCTACCTGTACATCGGCGGTCAACTGCACCCCACCGCCAACTACGCCTCCGCGCTGCTGGCGGTCGGCAGCGGCGCCGCCGTGCAGCAGGTCTCGCGCGTCGCCTTGGCCGACGTGCCCCGCGGTGTACCGCTTGGCATTCCCGGCGCGCCCGACGACGTGGCGCAGCCGTCCGCGTTGCTGACCGGTGCCTGGGCGGACTGCCTGCGGCCCGGTACGGCGGTCGGCGAGGCGCTGGACTTCGCCCCGGCCACCGTCCACCGGGTGCCGGACGGCACCCGCGTGCTCGTCTCAGGACCCGACGGCGCCCGGTACGTGGTGTGGAACGGCACCAAGTACGAAGTCGCCGCCCGCTCCTCGCTCATCGCCCTGGGCCTGGACACCGAGCAGCCCGTCATGGCCACTTCGGCGTGGCTCGACGCCCTGCCGAGCGGCACGCCCATCGCGCCGGCCGCCGTCCCTGGCGCCGGCACCGCGGGCCGTGCCGTGGCCGGCACATCCGCGAGTGTCGGCCGGCTCTTCCGCACCGACGTCAGCGGCGTCAGCCACTACTACGTCCTGCGGACCGACGGCATCGCGCCGCTCACCGCCACCGAGTCCGCGCTGCTCGCCACGGAACCGGGGGAGCAGCAGCCCTCGCAGGTCAGCCCCACCGACATCGCCGCCGTCCAGGCCTCCTCCGACACCTCGCTCATGCACCGCCTGCCCGACCTGCTGAACGCCCACGACACCACCGCCGACGGTGGCGCCGCACTGTGCCTGCTGCACCCCGCGGACGGCGGGCACAACGCGGTCGTGCGGGAGACCGGTGCCGCAGCCGCAGCGTCCGCCGCAGTGCTGGTCCCCCCGGACCGCGCCGTACTGGCTCTGCCACCGCACAACCCCGCCCACTTCGACACGCCTGACCCATATCTGATCACCGACCGGGGCGTGAAATACGAACTCGTCGGGCAGGCCGCCGAGGCGCTCGGCTACGGCAGCGTCACCCCGCGCACCTTTCCGACCGCCGTCCTCGACCAGATCCCGACCGGCGTCAGGCTCACCCGCTCCCAGGCCCTCGCCGCCGTCCCGGGAGCGAGGTGACCATGACACGCTCCGCTCAGGAACGACCGTCCGCCTCCGGCGAGCTCACCCACCGCTGGTCCACCCGGCTGGCGCGCGCCACGCTGCGCGGCGCCGGCCCTGTGCTGGAGTCCCGCAGCGTCGGCAACGCGCTGCTGGTGCATCCGCGCGGGTTCGTCGACAGCCGAGCGCTGAACTTCACCCAGAGCCTGGCCGCCGACCCGCAGCACACCCTGGTCGTCCTCGACCTGCCCGCCAGCCCGAAGGACGCGGTGTGGGAGACCCTGGCGCGGGCGCTGGACCGCCGCGGCCGCAGCTTCCGGCTGGTTCCCGGCCGCGGCACGCGTGAGGACGTCAGCCGTGCCGCGCAGTGGCTCGCCGACCGGCTGGAGCGCATCGTGCTCGCCCCCGACGGAGCCGTCCTGCCCGCGGCGGGCGGCGCGCTGTTCGTCCCCGCGCACCACGGCGCGGGCTGGCTGCGCTACCGGCCCAACCTCCCGTCGATCCCCGACTCGCGGCGCTTCCCCACACCGCACTGGGAGTTCTCGGTGCCGGACCGGCCCCGGCCCACCGGAACCGGCGGCGTGGTCGAACCGTTGCCGGGCGGGGTGTGGTTGCGCGGTGCCTGGGACGAGGCGAGGGTCGCCGGCCACCGCGGGCGCCTGGTCGACCGGTTGGCCGGGCACCCGCAACTGCTCGCCGTCGCGCTCGGCAGCCCGGGGGAGGCCGCGCTGCCGCTGGAGGAGATCGCCGCCTTCTGGCGGGGTCTGCCCAGCAGCGCGCGGCCGTTGGTGCGGTTCATTCCCTACGGCCCGGTCGCGGTGCCCGAGGGCGCGGTGCTCGGCCAGGTGCTCGCCGACCTGATCGGGCAGCGCATCGCCGTGCACCCCGGTATTCCGGTCGCCGGTCCGGACGGTTCGGTGCCCCGGATCCGTACCCTGCTGCGCGACGGTGGTCTCGGCTGGCCGCCCTACGCCGAGGAGTTCGGCTTCGCACCCCGCACGCAGACCGGCGGCCGGCCCATGGCCCCGGTCCCGCTCTCTGTGCGAGCCCCCGTCGGCGACCTCCCCTCCGTCGGGCCGGGCGTCTACCAGTACGCACCCGACGCCGTCCTGGAGGTCGTGCAGAGCGGCCTGTGGGTGCGACCGCCGACCGAACCGCGTGATGGCCACAGCGTGCGCTGTGCACCCGCTCACCCGCCGTCCCCTGCGATCGTCTACGACGAGACCGACCCCGCATCCGTGGACCGCATGCGGTCCATCGCCCACGAACTGCTGCGCGGCCTCGACCCGTCGTTCAGCCGGGACAGCCGCGTCATGCCCTCGAGCCACGCGGGCCGCGTTCTCGCCGGCGACGTCCCGTCGGCCACGGCCGGTGCCCCGTCGGCGTGGCGCGCCCCCGCGCTCGCCGACCCCGGCACGGCGGAAGGCTGGCTCGTGGACGACCTGGCGGGACGTCATCCCCTCCCGCCCGCCGCCGACGACCGCGGCGGCACCTGGACCGACGGACCGCAGGCGCCGCCCCCCGCTCCCGAGGCCGGTCCGCTCGGCCAGGAGGGGGCCGCCGGCCCGGCACAGCGGCCGCCCACCCTGCTGTTGGCCGCACAGCCGCAGCCTCCGCAGTCGGCGGACCGAACGCCCGTCCCGCCGACGGCCACACCGGTGCCGGGACCGGACCTGCCGGAGTCCCCACCGCCGCCCACGGCCCGCGCGACCGCCCAGACACGTCCGGAGGAGCCGCCGGCCGGCCCGCCGCCCCCTACGGCCGGGCCCGCCGAACCTCCGCCCGGGCCGCCCGAACCGCCGGCAGCGGAACCGCCGTCTTCGCCCGTGCAGGGACCCTCCGCGCAGGACCCGCCCGCGGAGGGACCCTCCGCGCAGGACCCGCCCGCGCCCGCGCGCCTCCAGCCGCCCGCCGCGGCAGCCACCGGCGCGCCGCGCATCCGTCTGGAGTCGCCCACCCCGGGACCCGTGGCGCCCTCGCCGGATCCGGCGCCGCGACCGGTCGGCGACACCGGAGACGGACCGGCCGGTGACGGACCGGCGCCGCGTCCGGCCCCCGCCGAGGCGCCGCGCGAAGCATCCGGCCCAGGCGCGGACCGCGTCCCTCGTGCGCAGCCCGCGCCCGGCCCCGCCGCAGACGTCGCGCCGCCGCGGAAGGGCGTGGAGCGGGAACGCGACTGGCTGCGGCGCAGCCTCGGCGCGCGCTACGACACCGCGGCGGCGTTCGTCTCCCGGGTGCTGTCGGAGTCGCCGGGCCTGCACGGCGGGCCTCGTAACTCCGCGTCCGACGCGCTCACCGACCTCGCGGCCGTCCGGTTGTACCTGTCCGGCGCCACCGCGGCGCTCGACGCGGCGATCCGCTCCGGCGCTCCGGGCCCGCATGTTCCGCTGGCCCGGTGCGCTGCCAGCGGGCTGCGCCGTCTGCCGTCGTACCGGGGCGCGGCGGTGCTGCGGGCGACACTCGGCGCCCGGGAACGCGCCTGGTACGCCGAGGGAGCAGCCGACGGAGCACCCGTCACCGAACACTCCTTCCTCGCCGCCCTGACTACGGTCCGCCCCGGCCTGCCCGGCACCACCGACATCCTGGTCTGGTCCCTGACGGCCCGTCGGACCGCTCTGATCGTCCCCGAGATCCCGGACCGGGTGCTGTTCGCACCGGGCACCCGATTCAAGGTGCTGCGGGTCCTCGACGGCGACCGCCCGGCCGTCCTGCTGCGCGAGCTGTCGGAGTCCGAGGTGGAGAACGGCCGGTTGAGCGGCGGGCGGGTCCCGATCGACGAGATCGCCGTGGCCGGACTCGAACAGGCCCACGCCTTCTGGAAGAAGGCCGAGGAGGACCCCGAGGGTCAGGCGGGCGATCCGCTTCCCGATGAGCACGCCGATGCCTTCCGCGCCGCTCCCGGGCTCCTCCAGACCGAGCCACGCGGGTCGCAGCGGCCCGCCGCTCCGACCGGCACCCTGCCGCAGAAAGGGGCGAAGCCGTGAACCGGCAGGTCCTGCGTGTCTCCACGACCCAGTCCGGCGCCTACCGCACCGTCTCCCAGGCGCTGGCCGCCGCCGGGGAGGGCGCGCTGATCGCCATCGCACCCGGCACGTACAGCGAGTCGCTCACCCTCGCCAGGGCGGTCACGCTGTCGGCGGACGGCGATCCCGGAAGCGTACGGCTTCAGTCGCCGGCGGGCAGCACAGTCGTCGTGGACGCCGACGAGGTCCAGCTCTCCGGACTCACCCTGTGTGGATCCGACGCCAACGCGGGCGTCCTGGACGTCCGTCGCGGACAGGCGGCACTCGACGGCTGCACGGTGACGGGCGACCGTGCGTGGGCCGCGGTGATCGCCTGGCAGTCGGGCCAACTGGCGGCCCGCGACTGCCGGGTGACCAACCCCTCGGGCGCGGGCATCGTCGTGACCGCTTCCACCGCCAACACCGTGGAGCGCGTCACCGTCACCGACGTGGGCTCCTCCGCCGTCGTCGTCGCCGAGAACGGACGGCTGACGATGCGTGACTGCACGCTGGAGCGCATCGGCGGGAACGGCGTCTGCGTCAACGGCCAGGGCAGCGTCACCGTCGAGTCCACCACCGTCAGCGGCAGCGAGAAGCCCGCAGTCGTCGTGGAGCAGCAGGCCAAGGCGGAACTGCTGCGCGTCACCGTCACCGGCTCCGCCAGCCTGGACGCGTACCTGACCAGCACCGGACTCACCACGCTCACCGACTGCACCATGAGCGGATCGGGCGGGCAGTCAGTGCACGTCAGCGGCGGAGCGGCACCGGTGCTGCGCGATTGCACCCTCGCCTCCGCGAACACCAGCGGTTTCCAGGCGACCGGCGGTTCCACGCCCCGGCTGGAGCAGTGCGAGATCACCGGCACCCCGCTTGCGGTCCTCGTGGACGACAAAAGCCGGGCCACCTTCCAGCGGTTGCGGGTGACGGGAGCGTCGCGGTCCGCGGTCCAGGTCGGTGGCGGTGCCACCGCCAGCTTCCAGGAGCTGTCTGTCTCCGACGGCTCGGCGGGCCTGAGGGCCGGCGGCTCGGCCCGCTTGGAGGTGCGGCAGTCCCAGATCGACGCGGGCGGCAGCACCGGTGCGGAGCTGACCGAGGGTGCCACCGCCCGGTTCGAGGAGGTACGGCTGCGCAGCACCTGCGACTGGGGCCTTACCGTCTCCGGTGGCGCACGCGCCGAGTTGGAGTCCTCCACCGTGGCCGACGCCGGGATCCTCGTCGGCACCGACGGCGAGGCGGGGCTGCGCGACACCGAACTGGTCGGGACAGGCGGCGACGGAGCGCGAGTGCTCGGCGGTGGCAGCCTCACCGCGAACGCGTGCCGGGTGCACGACGCCGGGGGACACGGCGTCAACGTCCAGGCCTCGGGCCGGGCCGACCTCAGCGACTGCACGATCGTGGACAACGCGGGTGACGGCGTCCGCAGCAACTCCGAGGAGCCGGTCACCGTCCAGCGTTGCGACATCGCCGGCAACGGCGGCACCGAGATCAACCGACTGCGTGACGGCCAGGACGGCGAGCAACCCGCCCCCGCCCCGGCGGGAGCGCCGGCCCGGTCCGGCAAACGTTCCCGGCAGCCCGCAGCCGCCTCGGGCGAGGACCGACGCATCCCCTCCGGCGGTACCGGGCCGCTCGCCGAACTCGACGCGCTCGTCGGTCTAGAGAGCGTCAAACGCGAGGTCACCGGCCTGATCAACCTCAACAAGATGACGCAGCGACGCGAGGAACTCGGCCTGCCCATGCCGCCGATGAGCCGCCATCTGGTCTTCGCGGGGCCGCCCGGCACGGGGAAGACCACCGTGGCCCGGCTCTACGGCGCCGTCCTGGCCGAACTCGGCATCCTCAGCCAGGGGCACATCGTCGAGGTCTCGCGGTCCGGACTCGTCGCGCAGATCATCGGTGGTACCGCGATCAAGACGACCGAGGTGTTCAACAAGGCCATCGGCGGCGTGTTGTTCATCGACGAGGCGTACACGCTCACCAACCAGTCCAAGGGCAGCGGTCCCGACTTCGGCCAGGAGGCCGTCGAGACGCTGATGAAGCTGATGGAGGACCACCGTGACGAGATCGTCGTCATCGTCGCGGGGTACTCCGAGCAGATGGGGCAGTTCCTGGAATCCAACCCGGGCATGGCCTCGCGCTTCTCGCGCACTGTGGAATTCCCCAACTACAAGGTCTCCGAACTCGTCACCATCGTGCAGGGGCTGTGCGCCAAGCACTACTACGAGTTGGACGACTCGGCCCTGGAAGCCCTCACCCGGTACTTCGAGACCATCCCGAAGGGGCCGACGTTCGGCAACGGCCGCGTCGCCCGCTCCGTCTTCGAGACGATGATCAGCAACCAGGCCTCCCGGTTCGCCGCCGACCCACCGCACGACACGGACGCCCTCAACCGCCTGCAAGCCGGTGACATCGGTCCCGTCCCGGAGCAGGCACGCGGCGATCACGAGGCGTCGGCCCAGGCAGCGACGCCCCGGCGCAGCGGTCCGCCGGCGCCCACCGAACCGTCCCCGGCCATGCGCCGACTGGCCGGACTGTACGGCCTGGGCGACGTCCGCACCGCCCTGCTCAAACGCGTCAACGAACTGGTCACCGCCGCCCACGACGGCAGGCCGCCCGTCCCCTTCGCGAACCTCGCCCTCGCCGGGGAACCGGGCAGCGGTCGGCGCGCGGTGGCCACGCTGTACGCCAAGTGCCTCGCGGAGACCGGCGTCCTGCCGAACGGGGCGGTGCACCGCGCCGCACTCTCCCGGATCCCCACCCGTTGGGCGCAGGAGGCCGGGGCCTGGGTGGCGACACTGTTCGCCGAGGCCGAAGGCGGCGTACTGGAACTCGAACTCGACCCCGCCTTCGCCACCAGGCCGGACCACGAACGCAGCGCGGTGTGGGACGCGCTGGCCGGCGCAGGGCTCCGCGCCCCGCACACCGTGCTCCTCCTGCGTGGGACCCACCAGGCGCTCGGCGAGGCCCTGCGGGAACGCAACGACGTCGCCCGCTGCTTCGCCGAGTACCTGACGTTCCCGCCGTACACCGCGGAGGAACTGGCCGACCTGGTCTGCCACCGGCTCACCGCGCGCGGCTACCAGGTCGACGACGCCTCCCGTGCCGTCCTGGCCGCGCGGCTGGCCGCCCAGCCGCCTTCCGACGGCGCCTGGGGCGCGCACCGCTTCGCGGACCGCATGGCGGAACGGGTGCCGTCGCCCACGCTGCGCCTGCGTGACCCCCGTGACCGGCCCGGCGCGCTGGGGTCAGGGCAGGTTGCGAACACACCGGCACCGGCTCCTGTACCGGAAGGCAACGAACCCCGCGCCGGGTTTCTCGCCGGCGTGGCGCCGGGCAACGATTGACCGCACCTGACCAATCGTGAGATCAGGG
Source organism: uncultured Streptantibioticus sp. (assembly GCA_964398515.1). Taxonomy (GTDB): domain Bacteria; phylum Actinomycetota; class Actinomycetes; order Streptomycetales; family Streptomycetaceae; genus CAYNNX01. Next base: position 24,545 of record CAYNNX010000041.1, read on the forward strand.
ATCCCCTACGAGAGGAAGAGCGATGGCCACCTCGACGACCAACGTCGACATTGCAGGCATGCAGGCCGCGCAGCCGCACTTCGAGACCGCGCTGAGCGAAACCGCGCGCGTTTACAACAGCATGAGTGACCAGGCACAGGTGCTCGAGGGCAGCTGGACCGGTGACTCCGCGCGTACCTTCATCAGCGCGCTCAACCAGTGGCTCGAGAACTGCAACATCGTCAAGCAGCAGCTGCAGGTCGTGACCGACAAGCTGGAAGCCAACACCGGCAACTACCAGCGCGTCCACACCGAGGCCAGCGACCAGAGCACCATCCTGCAGCAGGCCATGAGCGCCGGCCTGCCCGGTTTCTGATCCGACCGCGCACGGGCCGACCGATGCTCCGGCGCCCGTGTCAGCCACCGTTCGCGCAAGCTCAAGCGTAAGGAAACCAGCATGACCACCTATACAGTCAGCCACCAGCAGATGGAATTCGTCGGTGGCGAGATGGATGCCATCGCCAAGAGCATTCACACCACGCTGACGAACCTGGAGGCCGCCGCCAACCAGAGCCTCGCCCACTGGTCGAGTGACGCACGGGACGCGTACAACGTCGCCAAGCGCAAGTGGGATGCGGCGGCCGCGCAGATGCAGCAGCAGGCACAGACCGCCGTCCAGGCGCTGGGCACCGTCGACAGCTACTACACCAGCGGCGAGAATTACGGCGTCAGCCTCTGGGAGGGGTGACGGCTGTGGCACCAAACGGAGCGAACGGCAAAGGAGGTGAGCGGTGACCTACGGCACCAACGACGGGAGCACCACCTCCTCCAGCCCTCACGTCGATGCCAACAGTAAGCCTCAGGTCCAGCCGTACCCTGGCGGCCCGTACAGCGACAGCTCCACGGGGTCCCTCAACCCTGGTGATGTCCCCAAGCCCAACCTCGCTCACATCGATTCGCAAGCAGGGTCGGGCGACAAGACATCGGTGGACACCTCGTCGCTGAACAAGTACGCCGATAACCTGGACGCACTCGCGGACTTGTTGGGAGATCCCAACACCAACAGCGGTGCTCTGGGGCGCCTTTGGAACCTGAGGGACCTGCAGGCCGGCAAATTCAAGCAGGCCAACGACCTCGCGGCGCAGATCACCGGTGCCTTGCCGAGTTCCGGTTCGAGCTCCAGCTCCGGCAGTAGCACATCGGGCTCGAAATCGGGCTCGGGCTCAACCTCGGGCTCTGGATCGGGCTCGAACTCGGGCCAGGCCGCGCCTGACGACTCCATAGTCGGTCAGGGAGGGCTGCGAGGGAACTACTACCATGCGCTGCTCGACTTGCGGAAGTCACTGGTCGACACGGCGCAGAACGTGCGGACGCTGGCCGGCAAGTACACGACGATCGACGAGATCAACCAGAAGGCGGGCCAGGACCTCCGCGACCTCATCAACACGTCGCAGAAGGACCTGAACGCTCTTCAGCAAGATCGACTCTGACCGCTGTCAGCCAGACGGTAGACGCAGGTCCCGTTCGCACTGCGGCGACCTGGACCGTCGGGCGGGTTGCTCGGCCCGGTGACCCCATGACCGGGCCGAACAACCCGTTCCGAGCCCGTGGTCACCGTGCGGAAGAAGGACGGGCCCCCGGTCGTGCACCGGGCGGCTTGATCAAGTGTGTTGGTGGCGCGACGCCGGAGGCCCGGGCAGTGCGCCTTGCGAGTGGTGGGCGAACGGGAGCGCGGACGGCATGGCTGACCCCAATCAGTACAGTGACCCAAATTCGGATGGTTTCCATGATTCAGGTCATGGGGTCATCGCTGACGCCGGTGATACCACCGGTGACTACAGCAATTGGGGCTGGAAGGAGATCGAGGCGGCCATACTCGGCGCTGGCGGCACGGACGACCCTTCCTACATCACGAACCCGTCTGATCCGCAGACCATCCAGGACGCCGCCGACACCCTGTACTACACGCAGCGGGTGCTTGAGGGGATCTATCAGGGGATCGCCGAGCAGACCGACGCCTTGACCGGTGCGGACGGTCCCTGGCAGGGGCAGGCCGCGCAGGCCTTCAGCGGGGCGATGAAGGGGCTGGCCCAGCAGACCAAGACCATGGCCGACAACCTGTCCGGCGGAGGGAGCTACCCGAGCATTCCGCAGGAGTTGGCGAACGACGCGCAGCACCTGCGGGAGGCGATGGCCAAGATCAAGGACATCGACACCTGGTACGCCAACCAGGCCGTCCGTATCGATCCGGAACTTCAGATGGACAACGGGCTCGTCAGGGTCTCCGCGAATCCGCAGATCGTCCAAATGATGACCACGAACATGCGGCAGGTCCTGCAAGCGCTGGCCAAGCACTACGCACTCACCGCGAGCTCCGTCACGCAGCCGAGCTCTCCGACCAATCCGAACAACACCGGCGCCCCCGGCTCCTCGACCGGCCCGGCCAACGCTTCGGGAGACGGGAGCGGCTACACGTTCGTCCCCGGGGGAACCGGTGGCGGGTATGGGCAGTATGGGGGGCAGCCCGGCAATCAGGGGTACGGCCAGCAGTTCGGCGTTCCGTTCGGACCCGGGGGCGCCGATGGCGGGTATGGGCAGCAGTACGGCCTTGCGTACGGACCCGGGGGCACCAACGCGCCTTCCACGGGCGGGCAGGATCCCACCTCCGCCGACTACTACGGTGGCGCCAACCAGGACCCATATGGCGAAGTTACCCCGGGCGAACCCGGCATGGAGTCTGCGGGGCAGGGCGGAGCGATTGGGCAGGCGGTGGATTCGCCGGTGCCCGTGCAGTCTGTGGGGCAGGGCCATTCGGTGCCCGCGACGGGCGTGGACCCTGCGGGGCAGGGCGGACAGAGGCGGTCGGCCCTGTCTCCGTGGGTGCCCGCGGTGCCGGGGGTGAATGCCGGGGTGCCGGGGACGCCCGGGGTGATGGGGACGCCCGGGCAGCCTGCGGCGCAGGGTCAGCACTTTACGGCCCTGTTGACGCAAGATGATGTTCCGCCGGGGTGGCCCACGTACCCGGGGACTAACTCTCCTCTCCCACCAGCACCAGGCTGGCACTTCGTCAAGGGGTGTAAGACTCCTCAGCCGGACGCGCCTGGGCAGCCTGCGGTGCAGCAGCCTCCGGCGGGTGCATTTAAGCCGACGACGATCTCTTTCGGGCCGCCCGGATCGAACCCTGGATCGCGGCTGGCGACGCAATCAGACTTTCCGCCGGGGTGGCCTACGTTCCCGGGGACTAACGCTCCTCGCCCACCAGCAGCAGGGTGGCACATGGTCCAGGGGAATACCACTCCTCAGCCGGACACGCCCGGGCAGTCTGCGCAGCTGTCGATGACGGAGTCTTGGCCTCGCGTTGCGGCACCGGCGACGGGTGTGGCGCCTTTGACGCATACGGATGGGGTGCCGAGGACGGGCGTGGACCCTGCGGTGCGGGGCGAGTGGGTACCGGCGACGGGCATGGAGCCTAACCAGAGCGAAGTGAGGCCGGCGACGCTCGTGGAGCCTGGGCGGGGCGAATCGATGCCGGAGACGATCGTGCAGCCTGCGGTGCAGGGTGAGTTGACGCCGAGGACGCTCGTGGAGCCTGGGCGGGGCGAATCGATGCCGGAGACGATCGTGCAGCCTGCGGTGCAGGGTGAGTTGACG
>CAYNNX010000042.1:0-24863 GCA_964398515.1 uncultured Streptantibioticus sp.
ACCAGAACCGTACCCCCGGTCGGCTCTGGGGGAACGACCGTTGGCCCCCGCTTCGGCAGGGGCCAACGTGCTTACGTCATCGCCGCGTAGCGTCCATGTCGGCGGCCGCCCGCAGACTCCCGCGCATGTGCCCGAATTCGAAGTCGGCGCCGAGCGTGGCGGAGGCCGACGAGGCGATCCGCTGCTACGTCGCCGGGCGCAGATCGTGGACCCCGGCGGAGCTCGCCGAGTTGGCCCGCCTGCGGGTGGTGTGGCAGCGCGCTGTGCGGGAGTCCGTCGTCACCGCGGCCTGAACAGCAGAACACCCCGCCCGGTCGCGAAGGAACGGGCGGGGGCGGAGTCACGGGGCAGTCTCGATGCGTCGGTACGCGGCGGTGCTCAGCAGTCCTCGCAGTCCTCCGACTGCGAGCGGGCCCAGCGGTGAGGACGGGCGCGGTGATGGTGGCGGTGCCGCGACGCGGTGGCAGGCCAGCCAGTCCGAGTCGCCCGGGAGGGGCTGGAGCGAGTAGCCGGGCGGGCGGCTCGGTCCTGGCGGCCCCTGGTCGCCTTGGGTCCTTGCGCACACTGCGGGCCTTGAGGGCCCTGCGAACCGGTGGGAGCCGGTAGCCCCCGGGAACCAGGCGCCCCGGGCGCACCAGAGCCACCCGGAGCGCCCGACGTAGCCGCGTCGAGTAGTGACCCGGCCTCGACCTGGAAGGGCACATCCGGAAGTCTGGGTCTCGATTGTCATGGCCGCGCGGCCGAGGTCGCGTGCGGGAGCGGGAGGGGGACGCGGTGGACGATGAGCAGCCGGACGGGCTGCCCCTGGTGGACTTCAGGACGGCGCACGGGTACCTGGAGAACAGGGTGTCCCAGTACCAGACCTGGTACGACCGGAAGGCCGTCAAGACGAAGGCGATGCATTTACGCATGCGCACCGTCTCCGTGGTCGGCGGCGCCCTGGTGCCCGTCTTCGTGAACATCGGCCTGCCGGCGTGCCGGTTCGTGGCGACGGTGCTCAGCCTGGTGGTGGTGGGCTCGGTCTCCCTGGAGAGCGTCTACCGGTACCGGGAGCAGTGGAAGAACTACCGCTCGACGGAACAACTGCTGGGCCATGAACGGGTCTACTTCGAGACCAAGGTGGGGCCGTACGAGGGCCTGTCGGCCGACGAGGCGTTCAGGACGCTGGTGTCCAGGGTGGAGAAGGCCATCGCCAACGAGAACTCCGCCACGCTGAACGTGATGACGCTGGGCGGACAGGTGAACTCCGACGTCCAGCAGCCGGTGCGGGGGACGGTGGAGGAGCCGAAGGGGGGATGAGGTGCCCGGCTGCCCGGATTCGGCCGGGAATCGAACCGGGTGCCCGCCCGCTCCGTTACCGATGTGGGAGGAGCCGGAGCGGAAGTGGGGGTCAAGTGGGGCGGGGACTCGGCATGGTGACTGCGTTCGCAAGGTCCGTGGGGGGCCGCTGCGACCACCAGGGCCGGGTCCCCGCCGCCGGACCGCCGCTGCCGAGCACGGTCTGCGACGGCACCACGCACCACCCGTTGCCGGTCCGTCCCACAGGGAGGTGCGATGAACGTTCCCCGGCCGCTGATCCGCCGCGGCTACTGGTGCGAGTGCTGGACCCGGAGCCCGGCGACCGGCGAGGCCCCCGTGCTGCTGGCCGCGTTCGACACGACCAGTCCGCTCCACGCCGTCGACTGGATCCGTGTCGCCCTCAAGACGATCACTCCGGCCCTCGATGGCGAGACGGCCGGCCACGCCCATGACTGGCTGAGCGGTGGCCACCTCGCCGCGGTCGACGCCCTGCGGCGCGGCCGGGCGTGCTCGTTCGCCATCCACCACGCGGACACCCACGTCGCCTGGACCGCGCGCCCGGTGGTCTTCCTCGCCCTGACCCATCGCCGGGCCGTTGAACTGCCCGCCTGCGCGGAGTGGTTCGGCCTGGACCTCGAGGGCGGATCGGGCCTCGCCGAGTGACAACGTTTTCCGCGGCCGGGGTGCCGTCCGTGTGATGGGCGCGAGGTGCTCCCCACGTGGCATCTCGCGCACCGGCACACGAACGGACAGCGCCCCCGATCATCGCCGACCTATCGCTGACGTGTCAACTGTTGTTGAGGGCAAGGATTGTGAGGTGGCGACGGGGACTTCGCCGTGTTCCTGACATACCGTAAGGTGGCTCAACTGTTGTTGAGTGCAGCTAGCGAAGATCTCGGCACGGCCGACATACTGCTGGCGGATCACGCCTACTCAGCGCCGGGGGAGCCTTTGCATGGACAAGACCATCAGCAGCTGCCCGGACAGCCCCGACTCCGAGCACTTCGCGGAGCGGCTGGCGCATCTCTTCGCGCACATGTACCCGGCGTCGCAAGGCCGCCCGTACACCAACGGGGAGGTCGCGCGGGCCACAGGCCTGAGTACCACGGCGATCGGCTACCTGCTCAGCGGCCGTAACAAGCCGTCGCTGGACACCGCGGCGCGGCTGGCCGACTTCTTCGGCATACCGCTGGACTACTTCCGCAACGACGAGGTCGCCAAGGCCGTGCAGGCCGACCTGGTCGAGCTCGCGGCCATCCGGGACGAACGGGCGCGCAGGATCCTGCGCCGCTCGGCGGGGCTGCCCGCGACGATGCAGGACGCCATCGAAGCGATCATCACCGAGTACCGCAGCGCGGCCGGGCTGCCCGAGGATCCGGATGATGAACGACAAGGGGCCGTATGAGTGGTACGACTACCGGGGGCGGCATCGGCACCGGGGAGGATCCCCGGATACGGCTGATGGCATGGCACACATCCGAGGGCGATGGTGAAGAGGGCATGCACACCCGGGCGGTCCGGCGGCGGTGCGAGCGGCGCATCGCGGAACTCGAACTCCCGCAGACGAGCGACATCCACGTGCTCGTCGCCCACCTCGCGGACCGGCTGGGCCACCCGATCGAGCTGGTCCCGCGCACCCTGGACCCGCGCGACGTCACGGGTCAGTGCGAGCTGCGGCACGGCACCTATCTGATCACCTATCAGGAGAACACCAGCGACTGGCACCAGATCCACATCATCTGCCATGAGCTCGGCCATCTGATCTGCGGACACGACTGCGTGGACATCGGCGACGAGGCCGCCGAGCTCCCGGTGCCGACGACGCGCATCCTCGGCGACAGCGTGGTCGCCAGGATGCTGGGGCGCTCCCACTACGAGAACCTCCCGGAGAAGGAGGCGGAGGTGACGGGGACACTGCTCAAGCAGCACCTGGCCGCCGCGGTCTCCCCGGGACAGGCCGCGACCTGGGTGGCGCCCGCGCTGGAGCACACGTGGGGCGGTCGTGTTTGACGTCGGCTACCTCGGCTGCGCGTTGATCATCGCCGTCTCCCTGGCGTTCAAGGTGCGCGGCTGGCGGCAGGCGAGATCGGCCCAGTTGGCCGCCTCGTGTCTGTGCCACGGGTTCACGGCGACGGCCTTCTTCTGCGCGGCGCCCGTGGTCTACCGGCTGATCGGTACCGTCTCCGGCGTTCCCAACCTGGCCACGCTGGCGGTCTACGGGTGCATCACCGGCTTCAGCGGCTCGGCCCAGGCGCTGGCCCTGCTGTGGACGACGCGGACGCCCGATCCCGCCGACACCTGGCCGGTCGCCGGAGCCCGGGTGCGCCGGCGCCTGCTGATCGTCGCCGCCCTGCTGGCCGCCATGACCGCCCTGTTCGCCGGTGCGGCCGCCACCGGGAGGCTGCCCGGCCCCAGCCACCCGCTGGACTTCGACACCACCTACGCGCCCCAGCCGGCCGTCGCCGCCTTCCTCTTCGTCTACCAGGGCAGTTTCGCCTTCGCGCTGCTCGGCATCTGCCAGGCCTGCCGGCGCCACGCCGACGAGCTGGCCTCGCGCGAGCCGGACCGGGTGGCGGTGCGCACCGGGGTACGGATGATCTCCACAGGCTGCGTCGTCGCCCTCGGGTACGTGCTGTGCAAGGTCGTCGCGATCGGCGCCGCCATGGCCGGGCGGACGGACTGGAACGTGCTGTCCACCGTCGCCGGGCCGCTGTTCGCCTCGATCGGCGCCCTGATGATGTGCGCCGGATTCATCTACCCGGCCCAGCAGGGCTGGCAGGAGCGCCGCCGGGACTTCGTGGCGCTGCGCCCCCTGTGGCTCGCCGCCGCCGCGGCCGACCGCAACATCCTGCTCGACCCGGTACCGCCGCGGCTGCTGCACCGGCTGGCCGTGCGTGATCTGCGCTGGCGGCTGAGCCGCTGCACCGCCGAGATCCGCGACGCCCAACTCGCCATGCGGGTCTGGGAGGACCCGCGGGTGGCCGAGACCGCGCAGGCCCTCGCGCGCGAGCAGGGGTGGGCGGAGGAGGACGTCACCGCGGCCGGGTCGGCCGCCGCGCTGCTGGGCGCCATCAGGGCCAGGAAGACCGAGCTGGACCGGGCGGCCCGCGCAACGGTGGCCCGGGGCCTGCCCGTTGAGGCGGTCACCGCGGCGGTCTCCCAGGCGCTCTCGCGCGGCCTGCCCTTCTTCGAGCCCGACCGGGCCGTCACCCCGGAGAGCGCCGAGAACCTGCGCGCGGAGCGGGCGCGGCTGGTACGCATCTCCAAGGCGCTCGGCAGCGCCCCGGTGGTGGAGGCCCTGCGCCGTACCGAACGCCTGCCCGCCGCGGCCCCCGGGCCCCGCCAACCGTACGACGACACCCGTGAACCGACCCCCGTGAGCCCCGACACCGATGAACCCTGAGCAGGCCCACACCGCCTACCGCGATCTCGCCGCCGAGTTCCCCGCCGATCTGCGCCTCGGGCTCAACCTCGGCTTCTACCGCACCTTCGGTGTGCCGGGCATCGCCTCCGTGCTGGCCGCCACCGGCAAGATGACCGAGCGGCCGAAGGAACGGGCCAAGGCGACCGGCGTGGTGATGTTCACGCTGATCGAGCACGGGCTGGACCACCCCGAGGGCAGGCGGGCGGTCGCGGCCCTCAACCGCCTGCACGCGCGACTGCCCGTCGGCAACGACGAGTTCCTCTACGTGCTGGCGGCGTTCTGCGTCCCCCCGGTCCGCTGGATCGACGCCTACGGGTGGCGTGCGACCACGGCGCACGAGAAGGAGGCGGCGTACACCTTCTACGCGGGTCTCGCCGAACGCATGTCGATCAGGGACGTGCCCGCGTCGTTCGGCGCCCTGGCCGAGTGGATGGACGACTTCGAGAAGCGCGCCTTCGCCGCGACACCGCAGGGACGGGCCCTGTGGGCGGCGACGCGCGGCCTGCTCAGCCGCCGGCTGCCCCGGGCGCTCTCCCCCCTCGCGCGGTCGGCGGCCGACGCCCTGCTCGACGAGCGCCTGCTCGACGCCCTGGCGACACCCGCGCCGCCGAGGTGGGTCCGCGCGGCGGTCACCGCGGGCCTGCGCGCCCGAGCCTGGCGGGCCCGCCGCAGGCGTGCCGCTGGATGAACCCGCCTCACCGCGTGGCGCTGCCCAGCATCGCCGCACCCGCCGTCGCCCCGGCGTGCAGCATGTTCCCCAGGAAGGTGCCGGAGCTCAGGTAGCCGCCGAGAAGGAGGACCAGCACGAGCCAGAGCGGCACGCGCGAGAGCCTGACGCCGAGGTAGCCGAAGAGGGCGACCAGCAGGAGCAGCGGCAGATGCAGGACCATGAGTGAGCCATCCCTTTCCCGGTGTCACCGCGGGCGGGGCGGGTGCGGCCTCGCCCGGGGACGTGTTCGCCCTGCGGCCGTGCCCGGCACGGTCGCAGGGCGAACACGTCCCCCGATGCGATGTCGGGAGATCGGGAGCGCTACTTGATGGCCGAACCGGGTTGCATGACCGGCCCGGCGGCCGCGGCCGTCACTTCAGGCCGATCCTGGCGCAGGCGGTCGCGTACTGCGCGGTGCAGATCTGGGCGACGGTGTAGATGCCGTCGCCGATGACGGTCTGCCGGATGTTCTTGTCGTCCAGGATGGTCGTGTCGACCAGGCGGGCCGGGATGCCCTTGTCGGTGGCGCTGTCGACCTTGGTGTTGGCGACCTCCAGGGTGGCACCGGTGGCCACCTCGATCGCCATCTGCGCGGCGGTCGACGCCTCCACGGAGTACGGCTTGTAGATGGTGAACGTCTGCGTGCCGGCGACGATGCGCTGAACGGCGTCGAGCTGCGCGTCCTGGCCGGTGATCGGCGGGAGCGGGTCGACGTGGGCGGCCTGCAGGGCGCTGACGGCACCGGAGGCCATGCCGTCGTTGGCGGCGTAGATACCGGCGATGCCCGATCTGCCGAATCTGCTGAGGGCGGTGGCGACCTCGTCGGCGGCGGTGGCGGGGAGCCAGTTCTTGGTGTCGAACTCCGCGGCGATCTTCACCTTGCCGTTGAGCACCTGGTGTGCGCCCGCCTTGAACTGGGCGGCGTTCGCGTCGCCCTTGTCCCCGTTGAGCATGATGATCCTGCTGCTCGGGGTGGCCTTGGAGCCCATGGCCTGCAGCAGACCCTCGGCCTGCTGCTTGCCGACCCCGGCGTTGTTGAACGACGTGTAGGCGTCGACCGGGCCCAGCGCCAGACGGTCGTAGGAGACGATCTTCACTCCGGCGCTGTGCGCCTTCGCGACCTCGGGCTGGATCGCCTGGTAGTCCACGGCGTCCAGGATGATGACCTTGTCACCCTTGGTGATCAGCGTGTCGATCTGCTGCGCCTGGGTGCTGGCGTTCTGTCCGGCGTTCTCGTAGTCCACCTGGCACTTGGGGCACAGTTCCTTGAGTTTCGCCTCGATCACCGGGTGGTCGACCGTCTCGTACCGCGTCGTCTGGGTTTCCGGCAGCGCCAGGCCGATCCGGAAGCCCTGGGCGACGGTGTTGCCCGGGTTGGCGGGCTTGGCGGTACCCGATTTGCCGCACCCGGACATGGACAGAGCGAGCGAAGCAGTAGCTGTCGCGATGACGGCGCGACGCCACGAAGTGATCACGAGGTCCTCCCTGAACCGGCCGACACCCATCGGCCGAGGTGGCGTGAGTCAAGCCGCCAGCTCCGGGCAGCGTCAATAAGTTCATACTTAACGAGATGGCAACGACACGTTTCGTTACCTTGATGGCCGGGCCACCTGGCACGAAGGCGACCGGGCGCGTCGGCGCGCCTCGACGGCATGGGAAAATGGGTCTTCGAGGTGATCCCGGCCTGATGCGCACGCTACTGATCGACAACTACGACTCGTTCACCTACAACCTGGTGCACCAGATCGCCGCCACGACCGGCGAGGAACCGGTGGTGGTGCGCAACGACGACCCGGGTTGGCGGACGAGCCGGCTGGAGGAGTTCGGCGCCGTCGTCATCTCGCCGGGGCCGGGGACCCCGGAGCGCCCCGCCGACTTCGGCATCTGCCGAGAGGTGATCGAGCGCTGCGAGATACCGCTGCTGGGGATATGCCTGGGCCACCAGGGCATCGCCGCCTGCCACGGCGGCACCGTCGGCCGGGCCCCGGAGCCCCGGCACGGCCGCACCTCCCCGGTGATCCACTCCGGAACGGGCCTGTTCGCGGGCGTTGCCTCCCCGTTCGAAGTGGTGCGCTACCACTCGCTGGTGGTCACCGAACTGCCGGAGGTGCTCCAGGCCGTCGCCTGGACGCCCGACGGCGTGCTGATGGGCCTCGAACACCGCGAACGCCCCATGTGGGGCGTGCAGTTCCACCCCGAGTCCATCTGCACGCACTCCGGTGATCTGCTGCTGCGCAACTTCGCCGAGCTCACCCGCCGCTTCCACGAGGGCCGGCCGCGACCGGTGGTCGCGCTGCGCCCCGCGACCGGCGAACTCACCCCGCCGCCGCCGGAACCGGCGCGGCCGTCGCGCTCGCTGCGGGTGCTGGCCGAGCGGCTGCCCACCCGCTGGGACGGCGAGGTCGTCTTCGACCGGCTCTTCCGCGGCGGCCCGCACGCCTACTGGCTGGACAGCAGTCACACCGACGCCGACACCGGGCGGTTCTCGGTGCTGGGCGACGCGAGCGGGCCGCTGGCCCGGGTGGCCGCCGCGGACGTGTGGACCGGCACGGTGACGGTCCGTGACCGCGACGGCGAGCAACTGGTCACCGGGGACTTCCTCGGCTGGCTCGACCAGGACCTGCGCTCGCTTGAGGTGGACGCGCCCCAGCTGCCCTGCGACTTCGCACTCGGCTGGGTCGGTTACCTCGGCTACGAACTCAAGGCGCAGTGCGGCGGGGACCGCGCACACCGCTCGTCCGACCCCGACGCCGTCATGGTCTTCGCCGACCGCGCGGTCGTCCTCGACCACGCCACCGGCACCACCTTCCTGCTGGCGCTGGCCGAGGAGGGAGACGAGGAGCCCGCCCGGGCCTGGCTGCGGCAGACCGCGCGGCGGCTCGGCGAGCCGGCGGGGCAGACCGCCGAGCCGGCCGTACCGCCCCCGGCGCCCCGCGCGATACACCTGCGCCACGACCGGCGGCGCTACCTGGAGTTGATAGCCGAGGCGCAGGAGCAGATCGCCGCGGGGGAGACCTACGAGGTCTGCCTCACCAACATGGCCCACTCGCCGGGGCCCGTGGACAGCTGGGAGGCCTACCGGCTGCTGCGGCGCGTCGCACCCGCGCCCTTCGGCGCCCTGCTGGACTTCGGCGAGACCGCGGTGCTCAGCACCTCGCCCGAGCGCTTTCTGCGGGTGCGCGCCGACGGCCGGGCCGAGTCGCGGCCGATCAAGGGCACCCGGCCGCGCGGCCTCACCCCCGAGGCCGACGAGGCGCTGCGCCGGGAGCTTCGCCACGACGAGAAGGACCGCTCCGAGAACCTGATGATCGTCGACCTGGTCCGCAACGACCTGGGCCGCTGCGCGCGCACCGGGACCGTCGAGGCACGCGAGCTGTTCCGGGTGGAGACCTACGACACCGTGCACCAACTGGTCAGCACCGTACGGGCGAAGCTGCGCCCCGACCGCACCGCCGTCGACTGCGTGCGGGCCGCCTTCCCCGGCGGCTCGATGACCGGCGCGCCCAAGATCCGTACGATGCGCATCATCGACCGGCTGGAGGGCGGCGCACGCGGGGTGTACTCCGGCGCGATCGGCTACTTCTCGCTCACCGGCGCCGCCGACCTGAGCATCGTCATCCGCACCGCCGTGGTCACCCCGCAGGGCATCCGCTACGGCACCGGCGGCGCGATCGTGGCGCTCTCCGACCCGGAGGCGGAGTTCGAGGAGACGGCGGTGAAGGCGGCACCCCTGCTCGCCCTGACCGCAGCCGCCTTCCCGGGCCGCCGCACCCCGTCCGGCTGCGCCGACGCGGACGATCCCGCCCGCCCGCGCCTGGCCGGCCGGGGAACGTAGCCGTGTGAGGGGAACGGATCGCCGCGGAATCCGTCTTAACCGGCGTACGTTCGGCACATCCGGGGAGCACGACGCGGTGAAGCGGCAGCAGCGGCCCATGCGGCACGGCAGGCCAGGCAGGATCTACGGAGCGGCGGCGATCGCGGTGGCCCTCGCCACCCTGGCGAGCGGCTGCGGGAGCGGCGGGGCAGGCGGGGGAGGCGGCAAGGCGCAGCCGACCGCCTCGGCGCCGACCGCCTCCGCCACCACGGCGCCCGGCGGCACGGCGGCCGACCCCGCCCTGTGGCACAAGTGGGGGCTGAAGCCGCTGCCCCCGGCGCCGCCCGCCCCGGCCGACAAGCCGGTCAAGCTCGCCGCGCACGGCCCGGTGCCGGTGTTCGCGCACGTCCCGACCGACCAGAAGATCGTCTTCGTCACGGTCGACGACGGGCAGGAGAAGGACCCGAAGTTCGTCGAGATGATGAGGGAGCTCAAGATCCCCATCACCATGTTCCTGATGAACGACGCCATCAAGTCCGACTACGGCTACTTCAAGCCGCTCCAGGCGCTCGGCAACCGCATCGAGAACCACACCCTGCACCACCCGGCGATGAACACCGTCCCCCTCGCGCGTCAGCGGGAGGAGGTCTGCGGCGACCAGAAGGTCCTCACCCGGGAGTACGGCACGGCGCCGATTCTCTTCCGCCCGCCCTACGGCGCGTACAACGCCGACACCAGGACCGCGGTGGGCGAGTGCGGCCCGCGGGCGATCGTGTGGTGGCGGGAGTCCATGCAGATCAGCAACATGCAGTACCAGGCGGGGGACAAGAAGCTGCGGCCGGGCGACATCATCCTCGCCCACTTCCGCGGGCCGTCGGAGCTCAAGGGCGCCACCATGACGCAGATGTTCGCCGACCTGATCCGGCGCATCGAGGAGCAGGGCTTCACCGTGGCGCGGCTGGAGGACTACATCCAGTCGCCCGCGTAGGCGCGCCCGGGCCGCGGCGCTGCGTCTCGCGGAGTACGTCCGTACACCGCGAGGCGCACACCGGGCGGGCCGGATCTCAGTCCGCCGGCGGGCGAATCCGGCCGGGTGACCGCCTTAGCGTAGGGGCGCCCCGAACCGCGTCGCGAGGAAGTACCGACCGCATGATCGAAGCCACCGCACTCACCAAGCGCTACGGCGACCGCACAGCCGTGGAGGACCTCAGCTTCACGGTCCGCCCGGGCGTCGTCACCGGATTCCTCGGGCCCAACGGCGCCGGGAAGTCGACCACGATGCGCATGCTGCTCGGGCTGGACGCGCCCACCTCCGGGCGCGCGACGGTCAACGGGCGCTCCTACGCCGACCACCCGGCGCCGATGCACGAGGTCGGCGCCATGCTGGAGGCCCGCGCGATACACACCGGGCGCACCGCCTTCAACCACCTGCTGGCGCTCGCCGCCACCACCGGCATCCCGCGCTCCCGCGTCGAGGAGGTCATCGAGCTGGTGGGTCTGGCCGACGTGGCGCACAAGCGGGCCGGCGGCTTCTCGCTCGGCATGGGCCAGCGCCTCGGCATCGCCAGCGCCCTGCTGGGCGACCCGGCCACCGTCATCCTCGACGAACCGGTCAACGGGCTCGACCCCGAGGGCATCCTGTGGATCCGCAACCTGCTCAAGAGCCTGGCCGCCGAGGGCCGTACCGTCTTCGTCTCCTCGCACCTGATGAGCGAGATGGCGCTGACCGCCGAGCACCTGATCATCGTCGGCCGCGGCCGGCTGATCGCGGACACCTCGGTGGAGGAGTTCACCCGCCAGGCGTCGAGCAACACCGTGCGGGTGCGCACCCCGGACGCCGAGCGGCTGCGGGAGCGGCTCGCCGGGCCGGATGTGGCGGTCACCGGCGAGGAGTCCGGGGTGCTGATCGTCTCCGGGCTGACCAGCGAGCGGATCGGCGGCATCGCCGCCGAGCACGGCGTGGTGCTCTACGAACTCACCCCCCAGCAGGCCTCGTTGGAGGAGGCGTTCATGGAACTGACCCGTGACGCGGTGGAGTACAAGGCGGCCGTCGCCGCCATCCGCCCGAACGTGACCGAAGGAACCGCCGCATGACGCCCGCCACCGCCCTCGACACAGACCCCGCGGGCCGCAGCGCCGACTCCCCGGCCCCCGCCGCGCGGTCCGCCGCGCCCCGCGGGAAGGTCACCCTGGCCCGGGTCCTGAAGTCCGAGTGGATCAAGTTCCGTTCGCTGCGGTCGACCTATCTCACCCTGCTGATCGGCGTCGTCGTCATGATCGGCATCGCCCTGCTCGCCTGCTGGGCCACCGCCAACCGCTGGCCGCACCTGCCCATGGACGAGAAGGCGCACTTCGACGCCGCCGGCCGCAGCATCGACGGGTACTTCTTCGCGCAGCTCGCCGTCGGCGTGCTCGGGGTCCTCGTCGTCTCCGGCGAGTACGCGACCGGCATGATCCGGGCCACGCTGTCCGCGGTGCCGCGCCGGCTTCCGGTGCTGTGGGCCAAGATGGCGGTGTTCGGCGCGGTGACCCTGGTCGTCACCTCCGCGGCCTCGCTGGTGTCGTTCCTCGGCGGCCAGTCGATGCTCTCGGCGCAGCACATCCAGACCTCGCTGTCGGCCGCCGGCGTGCCCCGCGTGGTCTTCGGCACCGCGATCTACCTCACCCTCGTCGGCCTGTTCGGGGTCGCGATGGGAGCGGTGACCCGGTCCACGCCCGGCGGCATCGCGAGCGTCTTCGGCATGCTGCTCGTGCTGCCGCTGATCCTGCACGCGCTGCCGTCCTCCTGGGTCGACACCATCGGCCCGTACCTGCCGAGCAACGCCGGGCAGGCGCTGACCGCGCTGCACACCGAACCCCACCAGCTCGCCCCCTGGACCGGCTGCGGCCTGTTCGCCGGCTACGTGGCCGTGACCGTCGTGGTGGCGGCGGTGCTGCTCAAGCGGCGGGACGCGTGACCCCGAGGCAACACCAAGCCGTGAGCCCCGACGCGGAACCGCCGCGCCGGGGCTCCGGTCTGCTCGAACTGACCAACCGGCACCCGACCGCCAGTGACGCGGCCCTGACGCTCTTCCTGGGGCTCGCGCTCACCGGCCCCGCGCACCTGCTCTTCGCGGGGCAACCGCATCTGCTCGTCCTCCAGGGCGCGTTGCTGGCCCCGCTGGTCTTGCGGCGCCGGGCGCCCTATGCCGTCTTCGCGGTCCTCGCCGCGGTCGCCTTCGCCCAGTGGCTGTCCGGCGCGCAGATCATCCCCGGCGACATGGCGCTGCTCGTCGGCCTCTACACCGTCGCCGCGCACTGCTCGCGCCGCCGGACCTGGGCCGCGGCGGCCGTGCTCGGGCTCGGCAACCTGCTGGCGGCCATGCGGTGGGACGAGCCCGGACGGGCGGCCAGGGCGTTCGTCGGGCTGTGCGGGATGTCGATCGCGGCCGCGATGATCGGCGTCAACGTGCACGGCCGGCGCGCCTATCTGGCCGCGCTGGAGGACCGCGCCGCCCGGCTGGAGCGGGAGCGGGACCAGCGCGCGCAGCTCGCCGTGGCCGGGGAGCGCGCCCGGATCGCCCGGGAGATGCACGACATCGTCACGCACAGCCTGTCGGTGATGGTGGCGCTCGCCGACGGCGCCGCGTTCGCCGTCCGCCACGCCCCCGACAAGGCGGGCGCCGCGATGGAGCAGGTCTCCGGCACCGGGCGCCAGGCCCTGACCGACATGCGCCGCTTCCTGGGGGTGCTGCGGGCCGACGAGCCCGACGCGCTGCGCCACCCCCAGCCCGGGATCACGCAGCTGGAGGGGCTCGCCGCACAGGTGCGGGCGGCCGGGCTGCCGGTGGAGCTGCGGGTGGAGGGCGACATGGCCGCCGTGTCGGCGGCGGCGCAGCTGACCGCCTACCGCCTGGTGCAGGAGGCGCTGACCAACACCATGAAGCACGCCGCCGCCGGGGCCCGGGCGACCGTGCGCGTAAGCTGCCTCGGCGACCGGGTCGAGATAGAGGTCTGCGACGACGGACGTCCCGTGCGCTCCTCGGGCGAGAGCGGCCACGGGATCGACGGCATGCGCGGCCGGGTCGCCGCGTTCGGCGGGATCGTCGAGGCCGGGCCGCTGCCCGGCGGCGGCTGGCGGGTCGCCACCTGTCTGATGCTGGAAGGGGAATCGTGACCATCGGGGTGCTGCTCGTCGACGACCAGCCGCTGATGCGCGTGGCGTTCAACCTGGTGCTGGAGTCGCAACCGGACCTGGCCGTCGTCGGCGAGGCCGGTGACGGGGCCGAGGCGGTACGGCTGGCCCGGCGGCTTCAGCCGCAGGTGGTGCTGATGGACGTGCGGATGCCCGGGGTGGACGGCATCGAGGCCACCGAGCAGATCATCGCCGCCTGCCCGCAGACCCGGGTGCTCATCCTGACCACCTTCGACCTGGACGAGTACGCCTTCGCCGGGCTGCGGGCCGGCGCCTCCGGCTTCCTGATCAAGAACGCGCTCCCCGAGGAGCTGCTGGCCGCGATCCGCACGGTGGCCGCCGGGGACGCGGTGGTCTCACCCCGGGTGACCCGGCGGCTGCTGGAGACCTGCGCCCACCAACTGCCCACCCCCGACGGGCCGAAGGACGCGCGGCTGTCCCGGCTGACCGCGCGGGAGCTGGAGATCCTCACCGAGGTCGGCAAGGGCAGGAGCAACGCCGAGATCGCCGCCGAGCTCCATCTCGCCGAGGCGACCGTCAAGACCCATCTCAGCCGCGTCCTGGTCAAACTCGAACTGCGCGACCGCGTCCAGGCCGTCGTCTTCGCCTACGAGACCCGTCTGGTCAAACCGTCCTGACGCCAAGGGGCCCGCGGCCGGGGCCAGTTGACGCAAAGCACTGCCACCGAGGGCACTCGTGCCGCTACGGTGAGTGCGCGCAGGGGGAGCGGCGAACCCGCGCACAGGGGAGGCGCTTATGGACGACGAGCGAGCGGGCGGGAGCCCGGCGGCCCGTTACGACGACGACACCGACGACACCCGATCGCATCTGGAATGGCTGCTGTCCCGGGCCGGCAACGCCCGCGACCTCGACGGCGCGGTGGTGGCCCGGCTGCGCACGGCCCTGATGCACGTCGTGGAGCTGCACTCGCTGCACCGGCGCAACGGCCCGCCGCATCCGGTGGACCACCGCACGTTCAAGCACGTGTTCCTGCTGCCGGACGGCTCCAGTGCCCTGCTGTGGGAGATCGAGCACACCGCCGGGCCGGGCGGCGGGACCCTGCGCGAGGTCCACGCGGACCCGCGCCGGGCGGCCGAGGCCGAGCGGCGGCTGACCGCGGCGTGCGGCCGGGACCCGTCGGCGGACCCCGAGAACCCCGAGGACGCCGAGGCCGAACGCGGTCTGCTGGCCGGTGTGGCCTGCGACTCGCTCGCCGGCCTGGCCCCCTGGGACGCCCTGCCGCCACGCCACACCTACGCCGCCGACCGCTCCGCCGACCACGCCTGGCGTGTGCTGCGGCGCGCGGAGAACGCCGACCGCCCCGGCGGCCCGGTGCGCCGGCTGCTGCGCTCGGCGGTGGGCCACGAGACCACGCTGGTGGCGCTCAGACACGACCGCGTGGCCGGGGTGAGCGTGGACTGGTCGCTGTACGAGCACGCGTTCCTGCTCGCCGACGGCCGTGAGGTGAGCCTGTGGGAGCTGGAGCACGCCTTCACCGCGGACGGCCACCCGGTCTGCGAGGTCTACCTCGACGAGGCGACCGCGCGGGACAGCCTGGCACGGCGCCGGGAGGCGTTGTGACGGCTGCGGTTCAGGGCAGTTCGACCGGTACCGGGAGCTCCGCCGGGGCGGGCGCGGCGTGGCGCTCGCGGCGGAAGACGTGGGCGGCGAGGGCGCCCGCGGCGAAGAGGGCGAGCACGGACAGGGCGGTGGCGAGCCAGGTGGCGCCCAGCCAGTGGCCGCCGAGGTAGCCGAGGCCGACGCCGTAGGCGGCCCACACCAGGCCGGCCAGCGCGGACCAGGGCAGGAACTCGGCCGGACTGCGGTGGGCGGCGCCCGCGCCGAGGCTGACCACCGATCGGCCGGCCGGGGCGAAGCGGGCCAGCACGACCAGCGCGCCGCCGCCGTTCAGCAGCACCTGGCTGAGCCGCTCCTGCGCGGCGGCCAGGCGCCGGTTGCGCTCCAGGCGGCGCTCCAGCCAGGTGCCGCCGCGCCAGGCGAGGCGGTAGGCGGCGAGGTCGCCCAGGCAGGAGGCGGCGGCCGCGCAGAGCATCAGTTCGACGACGTCGACGACGTCCTTGGCGCCGTCCGGGCCCGCCGTACCGGCCGTCGCGGCCGAGGCGAGGAGCACGCCGCTGGGCAGGACGGGCAGGAAGACGTCGAGGAGGACGGAGAGCGTCACGAGGACGAAGACCCACGGTGAGCCGACCAGTGAATCCAACGCGTTGAACACGGTCGTTCTCTCCTGGTCCGCGGGCGCATGCCGGTGCGGGTACGGAGGACCCGGCCCGACCGGCGTACAGCGTACGCCCGCAACCTGTGAGCCGGTCGCGGGGGTCGGGGTGAGGTGATCCTCACCCCTCACGACCCCCGCGGACGCCGGTGCGAGGTCAGGCCGCGCTGCTCGCGGAGCCGGCGGTGACCCGGCGGCGTGCGGAGGACAGCAGCCGGTCGACGGCCCAGGCGCCGGGGCCGGTGGCGGCGATCAGCAGGAATATCCACGCGTACAGGGCGGAGGCCTCGCCGCCGTTCTGCAGCGGCCACAGCGCGACCTTGGCGTGCACCGTGAAGTACGCATAAGCCATCGAGCCGGAGCAGATCAGCGCGGCGACGCGGGTGCCCAGCCCCAGCAGCACCAGGGCCCCGCCGACGAACTGGATCACCGCCGCATACCAGTACGGCCAGGTCCCCGTGGGCACAGTGCCGCCGTGGGTGCCGACCGCGCCGCCGAGCACCCCGAAGAGGGAGGCGGCGCCGTGGCAGGCGAAGAGCAGGCCGGCCACGATCCGGAACAGGGCCAGCACATGGGGTTTGGCGGTCTCGGTGAAACGCACGAGGTCTCCTTCGGTCGGTGGGGACGTACCGAGTGAGACCACATTAGGGCGGCCTAACTAAATTCTGCAACTTTCAAGTATGTCGGTGGTGTAAACACCTCGGCGCGCACACCGCCGGCCATCGCCAGGCGCTCCAGCGCGGCACGCGCCACCGCGTCCGCGTCCGAGAGCGCCACCGAGTCCACCCCCGGCCGCGCCCCCGCAGCCGTCACCCAGTGCACCCCTTCCGTGGGCACCCCGATCGCGAACCTCCGTGGATGCGCGGTTCCTTGACGGTCTATCAGATGGTACGGGCGCGGCGTCACGTCCAGGCCGCCCGTCTCGTGGCCGCCGCTGCGGTGCGGGCGGCAGCCGCCCGCGCTCAGCAGGCCGGACAGCAGGGGATCGGCGGTGCGCCGCAGATCCGGTTCGGGCAGCCGGGCCTCGACGAGCGTGCGCACCGGCGCCGTCGTGCCCGGGATCTCGGGGGAGGAGGCGACGAAGGCGGCGCGCCCGGCGCCGTCCGTGCCGGGCCGCACCCGCAGCCCCGGCCCGAGCACCTCGACCACGCCCGCCCGGATCAGCGCCGCCAGCTCCTCGATGCGGCGGCGCGGCGGGCCGATGGAGAGGAAGGCGTTGAGCGGCGTGTACCAGCCGTCCAGGTGGTCGCGGCGGGAGCTGCCGTCCAGCCCGCCGTGGTCGACGATCTGCCGCACCTCGTTGCGCACGTCCCGCAGCACGTCCAGGGCGGCCTTGACCGGACCGCGCACATTGCCCAGCCGCGCGTGGCGCACGTCCTCGTCCAGCAGGGCCAGCAGCCATGAGCGGTGGTCCGCGCGCCCGGTGAAGGTGCGTTCGGCGTGCGGGCGGGCCAGCCGCTCCCAGTCCCATTTGAGGCCAGGATCGTCCAGCCCGTGCCCGGCCAGCACGGCGGCCTCTCCGGCGCTGCCGCGCGCGGTCCGCGCGAACCGCTCGCGGAACCGGTCCAGTGCGGCCTCGTCCGCCGCCGGGCCCTGCGCCCGGGCGAGCAGCGCCGCGTAGTAGACCGTCTCGGCCTCCCTGGCCACCAGCGGCCATATCTCGGTGCGGAAGTCCGGCCGGTCGCCGTCGGCGGCGCGCTTGCGGAAGGCCGCGATGACGTCCGGGGTGAGCAGCAGCGGCTCGTGGCGGCCGTGTGCGCCCTTCTCGTTGTCCCCGCGCGCGTGGTACGGCACGCCGCGCCGCGACCCCGCGTACAACCGCGGTTCGAGGCCGGAGGGGCGATAGGCGAGCGGGCCGCCGGGGCGGTCGCGCCGGAACGTTCCGCCGCGGCCGGAGGTCAACAGGGCCAGGTGGTCGAAGAAGTTGAGCCCGAGCCCGCGCAGCAGCACCGGCTCGCCCGGCGCGACACCCGCCAACTCCCCGGTGACGTCGGCGGGGTTGGCGGGAGGCAGATAGCGCAGCCCGTGCTCGGCGGCGAACGCGGCGAACCGGTCCTCCCGTTCGTCCGGGCGCACCGGCAGATGCCCCTGGGCCAGCACGACCGCGGCGAGCCCCGTCAGCTCCTCTCCGTCCTCCAGTGCCAGCGCCTGGAGGCCGTCCGCCTCGTCCCGCAGCCGCACCGCACGCGTGGCGTGCACGACCACCCGCACTCCGTCCGGCGCGTTCCGCACGACGCGTGCGAAGACCCACTCCAGATAGCGCCCGTACAGCGCCCGTGCCGGGTAGTCGTCCGCCCCGAGCGCGAGTTGGCCGCCGCCGTGGCCGCGGGCCCACTCGTACAGGCTGGGGCCGGGGCGTATCGGCCCCTCGCACGTCACGCTCGGATCCGTGAACAGCGTCACCTGCGAGGCGACCGTGTTCATCAGCAGCTCGCCCGACTGGTCCGTGCGCCACACCCGCCCCGCGCCCGGGGGGTAGGGATCGACGACGTGCACCGTGAGCGGTGTGCCCGGGGCCGTCTCGGGGACGTTGGCGCAGAGGCGTTCCAGCACACTGGTGCCTCGCGGGCCCGCGCCGACGACGGCTATGGCGTGGCGCGTTATGACCACGGTGCGTTCTCCAGGGGGCAGGCGGGAGTGACCGCCGATGCGCGTCCGCAACCGGCTCCGCGCTGGCGTGCGCCCTATGATGCCGGGCCGCCGGCACCGGCTGACCCATCGATCCGGGATTGTCAGCCGCCTGTGTGGCGCAGATCACATTCGCGCCCCCTGTCGCCCCTGCGCCGGAAGCCGTGCCCCGGCCGTGGCCTACCGTGACCCCGTGCTCGCCGCCTCGTCCACCACCCTGCTGCCGGTCAACGCCACCCTCGGCATCGTGCTCGGCGCGCTGCTGATCGCCGCCACCGCCGTGGCCTGCTGGGCCCGGCTCGCCGACGACCGCGAGAACTACCCGCGCGCCATCGTCCACGCGGGCCTGCGCGCCGTCGTCCAACTGGCCGCCGTCTCCTTCCTCATCGGGTGGGTGATACGGCATCTGCCCGCGCTGCTCGCCTTCGTCGTGGTGATGTACGCGGTCGCGGCGCGCACGGCGGGCCGCCGCATCACCCGCAACCGCACGTGGTGGTGGGCGGCCGTGCCGATAGCGGCGGGCGCCGGGCCCGTCACAGCCGTACTCGTCGCCGTCGGCCTGGTACCGCTCAAGGGCGTCGCGCTGATCCCCGTGGCGGGCATCCTCATCGGCGGGGCGCTCACCGCGACGGTGCTGGCCGGGCAGCGGGCCCTGGACGAACTGCGCGTCCGCCACGGCGAGGTGGAGGCCGCACTGGCCATCGGGCTCCTGGAGCGGGACGCCAGGCTGGAGATCGCCCGGCCCGCGGCCGCCACCGCGCTGGTGCCCGGGCTCGACCAGACCAGGACCGTGGGCCTGGTCACCCTCCCGGGCGCCTTCGTCGGCATGCTG
Source organism: uncultured Streptantibioticus sp. (assembly GCA_964398515.1). Lineage (GTDB taxonomy): Bacteria > Actinomycetota > Actinomycetes > Streptomycetales > Streptomycetaceae > CAYNNX01. The sequence continues at coordinate 19,114 of CAYNNX010000042.1, forward strand.
ATCGGCGGGGCGTCGCCGCTGCTGGCCGGGGCGGTGCAGCTCTTCGTCCTGGTCGCGCTGCTCGCGGTGCAGGCGGTGTCGGTCACCGTCGTACTGGAGCTGGTGGCGCGCGGGCGGCTGACGCGTGCGGAGGAGGACGGCGGCCGGGGAACGGTTAGGCTGACGGGAGCAGAAGGGGAGTAGCTCTTCGCCGGACCGTCGACATACCGCCGGGGCCCATGTGCCCGGCCGGCGCCCGGAGGCCCGCCGTCCCGGCGTGCCGGCGAGACCTTCGGCCGCAGTGTCCGACGCTGCCGTGCCGAGGCGACGCCTCCCCGAGGAGCTCCGGTGCGGTGCCCGACGTAGGGAAGACCTGGTGTTCAGCCTCACCGTAGCCGCGATCGTCTTCGGCGTGATCTTCGTCGCCGAACTACCCGACAAGACCGCGCTGGCCGGCCTGCTGCTCGGCACGCGCTATCGCGCCGGATACGTCTTCTGCGGCATCGCCGCCGCCTTCGCCGTGCACGTGGTGCTCGCGATCGCCGCGGGCAGCCTGCTGGCGCTGCTGCCCCACCGGTGGGTGCAGGGGGTCGTGGGGCTGCTCTTCCTGGCCGGAGCGGTGATGATCCTGTGGCACCACGCGGACGGCGACGAGGACGAGGCCCTCAAGCCCACCGCCGACCAGAGCTTCTGGAAGGTCGCCGGGAGGGGCTTCTCGCTGATCCTGGTGGCCGAGTTCGGCGACCTGACCCAGATCATGACGGCCAACCTCGCCGCCCGCTACGGCGACCCGCTCTCGGTGGGTCTCGGCGCGGTCCTCGCCCTGTGGGCCGTGGCCGCCATCGGCGTCCTCGGCGGCCGCGCCCTGATGAAGCGCGTACCGCTCCCCCTGATCACCAAGGTCGCGGCTGCGGTGATGGCGGTGATGGCGGGCTTCAGCCTGTACGAGGCGATCGCGGGCTGAGCACGGCGGCCGGAACCGCTCCGCGCTCAGCCGGCGCGCAGCACGATGCCGCCGTCCGCCCCGGGCTCCACGGTGACGGCCTCCAGGGTCTCCACGTGCACGTCCGGGGCGTGGGCGGCGGCACGCGGGCCGACCCCGACCACCCGCATCCCCGCGGCGCGCCCGGCCGCTATGCCCGCTCCGGAGTCCTCGAAGACCACGCACTGCGCGGGCGTGAAGCCCAGTTCCGCCGCGCCCTTGAGGAACCCCTCCGGGTCCGGCTTGCTGGCGCTGACGCATTCGGCGGTGATCCGCACCCGCGGCATCGGCAGCCTCGCGGCGAGCATCCGGGCCTGCGCCAGCCGCTCGTCCGCGGAGGTCACCAGGGCGTGCGGCAGCGCGGCGAGCGCCGCCAGGAAGGCCGGTGCACCGGGGACGGGGACGATCCCGTCGGTGTCCGAGGTCTCCTGCTCCAGCATGCGGGCGTTGTCCGCGTGGTTCTCCGCCATCGGGCGATCGGGCAGCAGCACGGCCATCGTCGCGTACCCCTGCCGTCCGTGGACCACCTTCAGCACCTCGGCGGGGTCGAGCCCGTGCTCCCGCGCCCACCGCCGCCAGCAGCGCTCGACGACGGCGTCGGAGTCGACGAGCGTGCCGTCCATGTCGAGCAGCAACGCGGAGGCGGTGAGAGTGGTGGCCATGCTGCACTCCTGATCGGCGAAGACCGTGGGCCCTGACGCAGGGCAAGCGGCCCCGCCCGCAGGTCAGGGGGGCGGGCGGGGCCGCTTTTGTTTAAACACGATACAAAGCCAGGCTCTCGCGACCAAACGCGGGCCTCGCGGGGGCGGCCTGGATCAAGTCGCCGCCGTAGCACAAGCGGCCCCGCCCGCCGGTCAGGGAAAACGGGCGGAGCCACTTTGTTCCTCAAAGATACAAAGTCCTGGCGGAGTGCGCCAGCCCGACGCCGCGCTTTGGCTGAATCTCGTCCACGTACTGCAGCAGGCCGTACGTGAAGTGCGCGACGTGGCGCTCGCCGGTGGCCGGGTCGGGGAAGGCGAGGCGCCAGCGGGTGGGGGCGTCGCCTTCGAGGGGGCGGGCGCCGGGGAAGGCGCGGGCGACCTCGTCGATCACGCAGCACCACGGGCGCAGGTCGGCGACCGTCCGCAGCACCGGGGCCGGGGCGCCGGGGGCGCGGACCAGCCACTCGTTCCACACCCGGCCGTCCGGGCCGACCGTCACCTCGAACCGCAGCGTGGGCCACAGCGGCACCGGCCACCGCAGCGCGCGGCAGGTGACATCGCCGATCCGGCGGTCCTCGGCCGACTCCGCCGGCCCCAGCAGGATCCGGTACCGGGCCTCACCCTGCGGGAACGAGCGGGCGCGCAGGGTGGCCTGCCAGTGGCGGTTGGCCTCGCGCATCCGTGTTCGCCCGACGCCGAGCGCGCGCAGCGCCTCCTCCACCAGTTCCGGCTGGTGGTCGGCCATCCGCCGCAGCAGTACGAGCTGCAGCCCGAGCGCTCCGAACTCCTTCGCCATGGGGCTCCATGCTTCCAGACCCCACCCTCGACCCGCCCGGTGAAACCGGCTGCGCAGCTGACTGAAACGGACCGAATCGGGCACCCGGGGCCCGAATGCTGTCAAAGCCGCGGCCCGCGGGGTATGCGGCGGTACCCGACCGAGGAGCCGTCGATGGCGCACGACGACGCGATCAGGCCCCCGGGCACCGGCCCGGTCCCGGGCCAGGCCGCACCCGGCGGCGCGACCCCGGCCCGCCGCACGGTTCTCGTGGCGATGGGCGCCCTGCTCATGGGCCTGCTCCTGGCCGCTCTCGACCAGACCATCGTCTCCACCGCGCTGCCGACCATCGTCAGCGACCTCGGCGGCCTGCGGCACCTCTCCTGGGTCGTCACCGCCTACCTGCTGGCCTCCACCGCGGCGACGCCGCTGTGGGGCAAGCTCGGCGACCAGTACGGGCGCAAGAAGCTCTTCCAGACCGCGATCGTCATCTTCCTGGTCGGCTCGGCGCTGTGCGGTCTCGCGCGGAACATGGGGGAGCTGATCGCGTTCCGGGCGCTGCAGGGCCTGGGCGGCGGCGGGTTGATCGTGTTGTCGATGGCGATCGTCGGCGACCTCGTGCCGCCCCGGGACCGCGGGCGCTACCAGGGGCTGTTCGGCGCGGTGTTCGGCGCCAGCAGCGTCCTCGGGCCGCTGCTGGGCGGGTTGTTCGTGGACAGCCTGTCCTGGCGCTGGGTCTTCTACATCAACCTGCCGATCGGCGTGGTCGCCCTGGCCGTGATCGCCGCCGTGCTGCACATCCCGGCGCGCCGCACGCGGCACACCATCGACTACGCGGGCACCGCCGCGATCGCCGGGGTCGCCGTCTGCCTGGTGCTGGTCGCCTCGCTCGGCGGTACGACGTGGGCGTGGAGTTCGCCGCAGATCATCGGCCTGGCGGCGGCCGGGGCCGCCCTCCTCGCCGTCTTCGCCGCGATCGAGCGCCGGGCGGCCGAACCCGTCCTGCCGCTGCGGCTGTTCCGGATCCGCACGTTCTCGCTGTGCTCGGTGATCGGTTTCGTCATCGGCTTCGCGATGTTCGGCGCGATGACCTACCTGCCGACGTTCCTCCAGGTCGTCCACGGGATCACCCCCACCCTGTCGGGCGTGCACATGCTGCCGATGGTCCTCGGCATGCTGATCGCCTCGACCGCGTCGGGCCAGATCGTCAGCCGGACCGGCCGCTACAAGGTCTTCCCGATCGCGGGCACCGCCGTCACCATGGGCGGGCTCTACTTCCTGCACACGCTGAACGAGTTCACCGGCAACGCGACGATGAGCGCCGCCTTCTTCGTCTTCGGCTTCGGACTCGGCCTGGTGATGCAGGTGCTGGTGCTCGTCGTGCAGAACGCGGTCTCCTACGAGGACCTGGGCGTGGCCACCTCCGGCGCCACCTTCTTCCGCTCCATCGGCGCCTCCTTCGGCGTGGCCGTCTTCGGCACGGTCTTCGCGGGCGAGCTGAAGGGCAGGATCTCGGCCGCGGTCGCCGGAGCGCCACTGCCGCCCGGCTTCGACCCCAAGGCCCTCCAGTCCGATCCGCACACCGCCGCCTCGCTGCCTCCCGCCGTCAGGGCCGGCGTGCTGCACGCCTACTCGGTCTCGATCACCGACGTCTTCCTCTACGCCGTGCCGGTCATCGCGGTGGCGTTCGTCCTCGCCTGGTTCCTGCACGAGCAGCCGCTGCGCGCATCGGTCACCGCGCCCGACGTGAGCGAGACGTACGCCTCCAACCCGGTCGAACGCTCCTCGCGGGACGAGGTCGCCCGGGCGCTGTCCGCCCTGGGCACCCGGGAGGGCCGCCGCGATCTGTACCGGAGGATCACCGATCTCGCCGGGCTCCACCTGCATCCGGCCGCCAGCTGGCTGCTGCTGCGGATCAACCGCTACGGTTCGGCGGCCCCGCAGCTGCTCGCCGAACGCACCAGCGTGCCGCCGGAGATCATCTACCGCGCCTCGGCCGAGGTGGAGATCGCCCACCTCGTCCACCGGGAGGGGCTGGTCCTCGTCCTCACCGAGGAGGGCCGGCGGGTCGCGGAGCGGCTGGTCGAGGCGCGCGCCGCCGTTCTCGCCGAACTGCTGGGCGACTGGTGGGACCCCGAGCGGGCCAGGGGCGATCTTTACGGACTGCTGCGGGAGTTGAGCGTCCAGCTGTGCGGTGACGACTCCGACCGCCCGCAGCCTCGTCCCGCCCGGTTCGGGCAGTCCGCCGCCTGAGCGGTCAGGCCGTCCAACGCGCCCTGCTCAGACCCCGCTTGAGGTAGCGCGCGAGCGGCCGTTCCACGAACCGGTGCACCAGCCAGGCCGCGCACAGGAACATCGCGGTCACCCCGCCGACCAGCGCCCACGCGGGAACGGTGCCGTGCAGCCGCACGAACAGGCCCCAGCCGATGTCCTCGTGGAGCAGGTAGAGCGGGTAGGTCAGCGCGCCGAGCGTCGTCAGCCCCCGCCAGCGCACCAGGTTGAGCCGGCCCAGGGCCGCCGCGATCAGCAGGGCGTAGCACCCGGTGACGAAGGCCGCGCCGTACCAGATGTGCAGGGGGTGGCCGACGTTCTCGCTGACGGCCGGGAGTTCGAGCGCCAGCTGGTGCAGCGCGAGCAGCCAGCTCAGGCCGGTGAGGCCGACGAGCGTCAGATCGGGGCCGTAGCGGTGCATCAGGTAGATCGCCACGCCGCCGGCGAAGTAGGGGGCCTGGGCGGGCATGGTGACGGTGGTCGCGATCGCGTCGCCGCTGCCCGCGGCGACGACCCCCGCGACCAGCCACAGCCCGCAGAAGGAGACCAGGCGCTTGTAGGTCAGGCCCTTGTGGACGACGACGAGGAAGAGCAGGTAGAAGACGAGCTCGCACCAGAGCGTCCAGTACACGCCGTCGACGTCCGGGACGTTCAACGGATGCTGAAGCATCGTCAGATTGGTCAGGAAACGGTCCAGTCCCCGCCCGAGCCGCAGCCAGGTCACGCCCGCCACGAGCACGAAGACGCTGGTGGCCACGGTGGCGAACCAGTACGCCGGGAACAGCCGGGCCACCCGCGATATGAGGAACTGCTTGGGCGTGCGCCCCCAGGCCGTCATGCAGATGACGAAACCGCTGATGAGGAAGAAGAGTTCGACCCCGAGGAAGCCGTAGGAGCTGAAGCGGCTGAAGACCGGGAAGACCTCGTGCACCGGCCTGCCCCAGGTGAGGGGGTCGTGCCCGGCGAACGCCGTGTAGTGGTACGAGACCACGAACAAGGCGGCCAGCAGGCGCAGTCCGTCGAGGACGTACAGCCGCGGCAT
>CAYNNX010000042.1:24963-28048 GCA_964398515.1 uncultured Streptantibioticus sp.
CCACGAACAAGGCGGCCAGCAGGCGCAGTCCGTCGAGGACGTACAGCCGCGGCATGCGCCTCGTCGCGGGAGCACTTTCGTTCGTCGCCGGAGCGCCGTCGGCGGCGGTCTGCCGCGGGACGCGCGCGGCGGGCGGCAGTGGGGGGATTTCTTGGACTGGCAGGGCGGTGCCCATGGGCCTAAGCACTCCGATTCTGCTGGTGGGGCAGCTGTGAAGCGGCTGTGAGATCCGCTGACGGCCACCGCGACGCTACCAGGCGTTATGCGCTCCGGGCACATGAGTTTCATCCCGATTGGGAGGGCAACCCGCGTCACTGCCGGGCCCACCCGTCTCGACGGAGCAGGTGCTGTGGGAGACCGGTGGGAGTGTTGTGGGAGTGCTGTGATGAGCGTGCTGGACGAGGTCCACAGCGCGGAGATCGAGCGCAGGCTGCGCCGGGCCGCCGACGACTTCGCCGGGCACCCCAGGCGGGCCGTGCAGGAGATGGACACCCTGCTCAGCGAGGCCTGCGGCTGGCTCCACGAGGCCCTGGCCGAGCGCCGCCACACGCTGCGCCAGCACTGGCGCGGCGAGGGCGGCTCGGCGGACGCGACCGTACGGCAGGCCGATCTGCGGCAGGCCGTGGAGGAGTACGAGGACCTGCTGCGGCGGCTGGCCCGGCTGTGATCCCGGCGGTCGGCGGGACGGGCTCGGGCCTCCGGTCAGGCCGCCGCCAGTTGGCGTGCCTCCGCTTCCGTGGCCACCGCCGGAGGCGACCCCTTCAGCGGGCGACCGGCCGTCTCGGCCATCAGCAGCACGGCGATGCCTCCCACGACGGCCGCGGCCATCATGTAGTAGGCGGGCGTCATCATGTTGCCGGTGGCGCTGATCAGCGCGGTGGTCACCAGCGGGGTGGTACCGCCGAAGAGCGAGACCGAGACGTTGAAGCCGATGGACAGGGCGCCGTAGCGGATCCGGGTGGGGAAGAGGGCGGGCAGCGCGGCCGGCATCGCGCTGGTGAAGCAGACCAGCAGCAGGCCCAGGGCGGCCATGCCCGCGTAGACCCCGGCGAGGCTGCCCTGGCGGATCAGCAGCAGCGAGGGGACCGACAGCAGCAGGAAGCCCGCGCACCCGGCGCCGATCACGGGCCGGCGTCCGAAGCGGTCCGACAGGCGGCCTGCGAACGGCTGCACGGCCATCATCAGTCCCATCACCACGAGCACCGCGATCAGCCCGTGCGTGGCGCCGTAGTGGAGCTGACCGGTCAGGTAGCTCGGCATGTACGACAGCAGCATGTAGTCGGTGACGTTGTAGACGAGCACCAGCGCCACGCACAGCAGCAGCGCGCGCCACTGACCGACCAGCATCCGGCGCAGCGAGCCCTGCCGCCTGGCGGACTGCTCGACCTGCCGGGCCCGCGCCTCCTGCTCCATGCGGGCGAAGGCGGGGGTCTCCTCCAGCTTCAGCCGCAGGTACAGGCCGACCAGCCCGATCGGCCCGGCGATCAGGAACGGGATGCGCCAGCCCCAGGAGAGCAGGGCGTCGTGGCTGAGGGCGGCCGTGAGGGCGGCGACGATGCCCGCGCCCGCCACGTAGCCGGTCAGGGTGCCGAACTCCAGCCAGGAGCCGAGGAATCCGCGCCGCTTGTCGGGGGCGTACTCGGCGATGAAGGTGCACGCGCCGCCGTACTCGCCGCCGGTGGAGAACCCCTGCACCAGGCGCGCGGCGAGCAGCAGCAGCGGCGCGGCGACGCCGATCGCGGCGTAGGAGGGGATCAGCCCGATGGCGAAGGTGCCGGCCGCCATCATGATCATGGTGAGCGCGAGCACCTTCTGGCGGCCGATCCGGTCGCCGAGAGGGCCGAAGACCATCCCGCCGATGGGCCGCACGACGAAGGCGGCGGCGAAGGCGCCGAAGGTGGACAGCAGCCGGGCGGTGGAGTTCCCGGACGGGAAGAAGACCTCACCGAGGGTGACCGCGATGTAGCTGTACACGCCGAAGTCGAACCACTCCATGGCGTTGCCGAGGGCGGCGGCGGTCACCGCTCTCTTCACCGTTTTCTGGTCGACGACGGTCGCGCGCTGCACGCCGGAATACGTGGTCGTGGTCACACTCAGTGCCTGCTTCCTGTCTCGGGATCGGGATTCCGGGTATCGGAAGGACGGCTACCGACCTTAGACAGACTTCATTCCTGTCCGACTTTTCGGACACCGGGTCGGCGAAATCCCGGAATTGCCGCCGCGACCTGCGGAAACGCGCCGCCGGAAGGGGGTGCCGGCGGCGCGTCCGCGGTGATCTTTGTCACGTTCCCGGGGCGGTCATCCGGTGCATTCGTCACGCATAGGTCACTCGCAGTTCCTTAACGCCGTTGAGCCAGGGCGAGCGCAGCCGGCGCGGTTCACCGGCCAGCCGGATCCCGGGAACGGCGTCGGCGAGGGCGTTGAAGATCAGGTCGATCTCCAGCCGGGCGAGGTTGGCGCCGAGGCAGAAGTGCGGGCCTCCGCCGCCGAAGCCCAGGTGGGGGTTGGGATCGCGGGTGATGTCGAACCTCTCGGGCGCGTCGAAGACGGCGGGGTCGTTGTTGGCGGAGGAGTAGAAGATGCCGACCCGCTCGCCCTCCTTGATCTGCTGCCCGCCCAGTTCGGTGTCCCGCGTCGCGGTGCGCTGGAAGGAGACCACAGGCGTGGCCCAGCGCACGATCTCGTCGGCGGCGGTCTTCGGGCGGGTCTCCCTGTACAGCTCCCACTGCTCGGGGTGGGTGAGGAAGGCGTGCATTCCGTGGGTGATGGCGTTGCGGGTCGTCTCGTTTCCGGCAACCGCCAGCAGAAGCACGAAGAATCCGAATTCGTCCGACCCCAGATTCCCCTCGTCCTCGGCTGCGACGAGTGCGGTGACGATGTCCTTCGCGGGGCATTCCTTGCGGGCCGCCGCGAGGTTCATGGCGTATGAAATAAGTTCCATCGCCGAATCGGCGCCGACCTCTTCCGTGATGGCCAGCTCCGGGTCGTCGTAGCCGACCATCTTGTTCGACCACTCGAAGATCCTGGCCCGGTCGTGCTGCGGGACGCCGATCTACGCGGCGCGAAGCTCTCCGGCGCGCGGCTC
>CAYNNX010000043.1:0-27918 GCA_964398515.1 uncultured Streptantibioticus sp.
ACCACGGTCCACACCGGCGGCAGAAGCAGGAAGACCACGAGGATCGCCCACAACAGGACGAGCGTGCCGAAGTCGTCGGTGAACCGGCTCTCCTCGCCGGTGAGGAGCGTCGTCGTGATCAGTACCCGGGTGGGATCGCCGGGCACCGGGGGAGCCGGGCTGCGGTCGATCACGGCGGCGAGCCCGCCGCGGAGCCCTTTCAGCAGTACGCGGTCTCCGTACAGCAGGGACGGCGGGTCCCTGTCCGCAGGGTCGCGCAGCAGCCTGGCCAGTGAGCCTTCCTCGAGCCACAGGTCACGCAGCCGGCCGAGGTCGCTGTGCCAGACGTTCGCCAGCCCGAGAAGCGCCGCGTTGATCCCGCCCGCGCTCGTCCCGGACAGCACGTCGATGCTGAAGCCGAGCTCCAGCACGTCGAGAAGGCGGGCGTACTTCTCCCGGATCCTGCTGCTGCGGAGGGAGGTCGAGGCCACCTCCTGGCCGTCTCGGCACCGGCTCGCCTGGACCAGCAGGTTCATCTCCCGGGCGAGGCCTCCCATCCACACGGCGAGGCTGACACCGCCGGTGAACGTCGCGGCCAGTCTGAGTTCGGATGTGGTGTGTCCGCCATGGTCCGCGAGGGTTGACGGACCATGCGCCGACTCCTTGCTCTTGACGGTGTGACGCCTTGGGCTCCGGGTGCTCGGGCCGCGTCGTGTGACGGCCGGCCGTCGCCCGCTCCGGGGCCGACGACGTTCCTCAGGGCGGCAGTTCGCAGCGGTTGACGGGGTTGGACCAGGCTCGCTGGACGGTGAAGGAGCCGAGTGTGCCCGTGTTCCACGCGCACAGATCGCCGATCTCTCCGTTGGCGTCGTCGTACCAGCCCTGCCCGGGTACCGGATCGGTGATCGCCTCGCACAACTCGTGGGAACTGATGCAGGTGAGGGCGTCGACCACCGCCAGGTGGGCGGTGCAGCCACCGCAGCCGGGGTAGGGCACGACGGCATAGAAGACCTGGGCGCAGATGTGGTCGTGGTAGCCGCAGAACGCCTGGCAGGAACGGCCTCCGCCGTGCACGGCAGTGGTGCCCGGCGGCAGGTAGAGGAAGAAGAGAGTGTTGCGGTCCGCGACGGGGAATCCCCGGTTCGCCACCAGCTCCTGCTGGAGGTGATGCCGGATGGCGGCGTCGCACACGACACCGTCCGGCGCGGGTGCCGGGACGACGGCGCGGCCGATCCATTTACCGGCGTTGATCGTCTGTCCGGCGTGGCTGTAGTCCGACGACAGCTGCCGCATCAGTTTGCTGGACAGTATGAACTGGAAGAATTCGTCGAGCTTCGTCGCCGTGTCCGCCAGCGGGAACGAGCCCCAGGGGGCACCCCAGTAGACGGTGAACACCTTCACGTCGGTGAGGAGCGGTCCGCCGTGGTAGGTCAGGTGTGCCGCGGCCGGCGGGGTCTGCTGGTCCAGCGGCCGCAGCAGGTCGTCCGCGACAGCGAGCGGCATGATGCGGATCGGGTCGTGCGGTGCGGGGACGAACCAGTTGGCAGAGGCAGCCATGGCATGCTCCTCATCCGTCCGTCGGGCTTGTGCGGGCGGCTGGGCGCCGCGTCGAGGGTGTGCGTGAGCGGTCCGCCATCTCCCCCCAGAACCGGATGAGTTCGGAACGGGTCATGCCCTGCCAGGGGGCCGTCTTGCGGCGGAACAGCGACAACGGCTTCCACCACCAGCGGTACGCCCGCAACAGTTCCTGCTGCTGGCGGCAGAACGGTTCGCGCAGCTCGGATCGGGGCGACTCGCCCTTGGCCGGGTAAGGGCACAGCTGGAAGCGGCACCCGCGCAGACAGGTGGTCTGCGGCCGAGCGCTGTCGGCCATGCCCACGGTCCGTCCGGGTTGGAACGGCGTGCGGTCCCTGGTCAGGCACGGCGGCAGGATGGCCCGGTCCGCGGCACGCAGCCGCACCTCGAGTTCGTCGGGGTGCCCGGTCCGCTCCGTGAGGTTGAGCAGCAGAAGCACGTCGGCGAGGAGTTGCTGGGCCCATGGGTGAAGGGTGCTCCACCCGGCCGAGGGCGGGATCCAGAGGCTGTGCTTGCGGTACCCGCCGCAGTCGGCGCTGTGAGAGCCCACCTTCTCCATGACCCCCGTCTCGTCTATCCACAGGAACCGCTCGGGGTGTCCGCTCTCCAGCGCCAGGACCGCCAGGTAGCCCGCGTCGGCGACGAAGGGGTGCAGCCGGAGCCCCTTGCGGGTCCGGTCCTCCGGATCCCGCGTACGGGGATCCACCTTGCTTCCGGCCAGCGCGAGCCATCGCTCAACCGTCTGCGCGGCGTCGGCCTTGGACCGGTGCCGGGCGTCCGTCGCAGGTGCTTGCCGGATCGGGTGGCCGTCGGCGCCGGCGGCGGCCTCGGACGTGGAGTCTTCCGGGGTGTCCGGCAGCGCCCACAGGCACAGCGCGTGGATGAGCGTCAGCTGGGAGAACCAGTAGCGGGCGTGGGCGAGCATGTTCTCGGCCTGCTCGATGAGGTGCTCACGCGCCTCACCGCGCGTACATGCGTGCCGCTTGCGTCTGTTGGCCGCGCTCTTGAAGCCCTGCGCGAGTGCGATCTCCAGTGACAGCGGCAGGTCGGCCCGCCCGGTGCTGGAGTGCTCCGGCTCCAGGTGCTTCAGCCACAAGCCGAGTCTCTCCCGGGCCTGGACGCTGTGCTTCTCCCCGACCGAATCCACCATCATGGGAACGAGCCAGGCGCGCATCACGAACTTCCGCCAGATGCAGGCCCTTCTCTCGTCGTTCCTGCCGATCCTGTCCAGATACCGCTCGTGCGCTTCCCAATCGTCACCTCGTGCATCGCGGCCGGGGCCGAATCCACGGAGTCGCCGATAGTTCTCCTCATCGAATTCCTGATCGGATCCTTGATCGAACTCGTTGATCCGCTCCCGCTCCTCGTGCTCGTCGTCCAGTTGCCGGTGCAACTCCGTCTCGTACTGGATCCACGGATCGTCGGTCATGAGGTCGTCGCTCTTCAGGTCCTCCCTGCCGAGTTCGCTGTCCCCGCCGGTCTCCCGCTCAGGCAACGGGAACATCTTGCGCAGCGCGTCGAACGCCTCGTCGCCCCCGCATCCGAACTCCTGGGCGATGGCCAGCCTGATCGCATACGCCGGTTCGGCCTTTCCGATGTCGAGGAACTGCTCATAGGCAGGCGTCGTACCGGAAACCGGATCCTCGGGCGTGGCCGCGGCCACGGCGCGCAGAGTCTCCCCGAACCTGTGCACCAGCGCCTGTTTGGCCTCCTCCCGGGTTCGCCGGTCCCCCACCTGGATGACCGGCCACCTGTCGCGGAGGGAGTCGGCTATCTCCTGGTGGTGCGAGCCGTCGGCCATGATGTCGACCTGGAGGGCGGCCGAGTAGAGGTCGAACGCCTTGGGGTCCGTACGTGACTCCGCGGCGTTGAGGAGCAGTTGGACGACGAACTTCTGGTGGTCGCCGGGCTCCGCACGCGAGTGCAGGATCAGAGCGATCAGCAGCTCCCGGCCCGGACCGGGCTCCTTGAGGATGGAGGCGTTCGCGGTGCTCTGCCAGAAGACCTCGAGATATCTCGACCCCAGGTACGCCTGGATGACGCTGTGCGGGAAACGGACCTTGTCGCCGTAGGCATCCACCAGGCCGAGCTGCTCGCCACGTGTGGCGTGCAGGGACAGCAGCGTCCGGCGCTGGAGTGTGTCGCCCCCTTCCGCGAACTGCTCGACACTCTCCCCGAGTTTCTCGCGGATCCCGGAGAACTGCGCTGCCAGCCCGGCCGCACGGCCGGGAGCCTCCCGGGTGGCATCGCGGACACTGCGATCGGCGTCGCCGATCAGGTCGTCGAACCTCACCTCCAACTGGTCCTGCAGCAGCCCTATGCACGCCAGCGCGGAGACGACCTCGACGGTCTTCCTCCGGTCCCCGCTGCTCAGCGCGAGTTCGCCTCGGAGGTGGCCGTCGATGAGCGCCGCCCGCCAGGTCTCCAGCAGGCGCAGCCGCAGCATCGACCGGTCCGCGCTGCGCGTGTCGAGTTCGGCGCACTGCCTGGCGGCCGTCAGATGCATCAGGCGGTGGTGCTGCCTGAGTTCGCGCGCTATCTGCAGATACAGCGGCGACTCGGAGATTCCGGCCCTCTCGACGATCCACTCCATGCGGTGCGCGTCCGAGTCCTGATTCCCCTTCTCCAGGTACCTGAGCGCCGCCTCCTCGCTGAGCGGTTCGAGGTCGATGATCGTGGCCTCGGTCTCCTCGAGTGGCGAGTGCGGGCGGGAGGCGATGACCAGGGGGAGCCTCTGCATCTCGGCCCGCTTGATCCCATGGCGGATGGCGATGTCGCGATGCTTCTGCCCCTCGCCTTCGGCGAGGGTCTCCTCCAGGCCGTCGGCGATGACCACGGCCCTGCCGTCCATGCAGATCTCCCGCCACACTCTCTCGCTCTGCTGGCTGGAGTAGACACCTCGGTCCACGACCTTGCGGAAGCGCTTCATGGCCATCTTGCCGAAGTCGAGTTCCGCGTCGTCCACGTCCACGTCCCGAAGGCGGATGGCGACCGGCACGGCGCCCTTGTCGGCCAGCATCTGCGTCAGCTGGACGAGGACGGCGGTCTTCCCCGTCCCCACCCCGCCGACCAGCAAATACGGCCTTCTGACGACACGGTTGTGGAGCGCCCGGCAGATGATGTTGCACAGCTCCTGACGGCCGACCACCTCCTCGATGGTCGTCCCCGCGGTGGGCACCATGTCGCGCGGATCCCTCCTGGCGTGCCCGCGGAAGGACCTGCTCACCCGCCGGGACGTGAACAGCAGGAAGATGAACGTGCCCACACCTATGCCCAGGACCGGGGAGATGACTCCGTACGCCGTCCCGCACTCACGGACTTTGCACCACCCGCCGACCGGGAACCTCTCACCGAGGAGCAGGACGGCGGCCACACCGACCCACGCCAGGACCACCAGCGTGCTCACCACCGCCCCCACGATCCGCCACTTCCGCTTCGTCCACCATCGCCGGGCGGGAGCCACCCGGGGACGCGCGGCGATGCGCACGCGCAGCCTGCGGGCCACCCGCCCAAGCGCTCGGGAGGCGCGGGAGGACAGACGCGGGACGCGGACCCAGCGCGGGGAACCGCACGGCTTGTCCTTGCCCTCGGGGCGTCCTATGACACGGCTCATCGCTGTCAACCCCTGCCGTTCACACTCGCCCCCACCGCACGGCACGGCGGTGTGCGGCATATCGATACGTCGTCGAGTGCGCGGTGACGGAGCAGCCCGCGCCCCGCCGAGCCCTGGGACCGGGCCGGCCGCACACCACAGGGCGCACCCTCGTCCCCGACCGGCCCGCTCCAGGCCCATTGTCTCCGCGCGGACGTCACCGAAGCGTGACTCCTTCGTGACGCCGGTCCTCGAACCGCGTGGAGAACGCATGCAGCGCGGTTGGCGCGCGCGTGCTGGATCGTTCGAGGGGCCTGGCACACCGTCGGCGCCCGGCCGCTCGCCGTGTCGTACGCGTCACGACGCGTCACGTGTGCGGATGGTCACCGGGAGGCCACCAGCCGCAGCCGGTGGACCAGTTCGAGCATCTGCGGTGTGGGGCTCAGGCCGAGTTCGGCCTGAAGGAGGCACCGGTAGCGATGGAAACCGCGAAGCGCCTCGGACTGGTTTCCTTCGGCGAGATGAGCCTTGACCAACGCCAACTGGGCGCTTTCGCGCAGCGGTTCAGCGCGTACGGCGGAGCCCGCGGCGGCTACCGCGTGGGCGAACCGCCCGGCCGTGGTGAAGCGCGCCGCAAGTGCTTCCAGGGCGTGCAACCGAAGTTGGCGCCATTCCTCGGCCTCCCGCAGGGCCCATTCGTCGCACCAGCCGGGCAGCAGGTCCTGGGACAACTCGGCGATCTCCGCGGCGCCCATCTCTTCGGCCGGTTCGCTGGTGTCGAGAATGCTGCGCGCCAGCATCCGGCCCTCGTGCAGATCGACCGTGATTCCGTCGGAGAGGCCCAGGTCGGCGGGGCCTATGTCGATGGCCCGGCGGCCCGTGCCGTGCAGACGGGTGAGCGCCGAGCGCAGGCACGCGTGGGCCCGGTCCTCCGAAACGTCGGGCCACAGGGTTCCCGCCACCAGCGCCCGTGGCACAGCGCTGCGGCACAGCGCGAGAAAGGCGAGCAGGTGTTCGCCCCCCGCCGAGACCCGGGGGAAGTTCCCGCCCGCGACAAGTCGGAAGCCGCCGAGCAGGCATATGCGCGTGACGGCACTCCGGTGGATCGTGTACGGCAGGCTCAGCCACGCCTCACTCGGCTCGCCCTGCGCCGTCCGGTGCGCGTCCAGGGCCGGACCTCGGGCCCGGGCCGCCCCCGCACTGCCCGGCCCGGCGTCGCGACCGTGCACGGCGCCTCCGTCAACCCGGTCTGTGCGCCTCATGATTACCGCGTCTCCTGTTACCCGCGTCTCCTGATGGTGCACCGGGTTCGCCGGTCGGTACTCCGACCGTCCGTTCCTCTTCCATCGTGCGCCGTGCACCCGACACCTGTCGAATCGCACGGCATGCCGGAAGCGCGGCGCGGGGCGATCACCACCGACACCGCCGCCACCTCCCACACCGCCGAGAGCCTCGGCCGTAGCCGCCGCCCGGCTCGCCTGGTCACAGCTGACCGCAGCCGCTCGGGCGCCCTCGGCGGACGCACACCGGCCGGACGCATACTGGAGCAGACGCATACTGGAGAGGTGCGCCGAGATGGCGGAGGGACCGCAGTGTCCGAACATCTCATCGTGCATGGCGCGCGCGAGCACAATCTGCGCAGCGTCACCGTCGACCTGCCCCGCGACAGCCTGATCGTCTTCACCGGCCTGTCCGGCTCGGGAAAGTCCAGCCTGGCGTTCGACACGATCTTCGCCGAGGGGCAGCGCCGCTACGTGGAGTCGCTGTCCGCGTACGCACGGCAGTTCCTCGGCCAGCTCGACCGGCCGGACGTCGACTTCATCGAGGGGCTCTCCCCCGCGGTGTCCATCGACCAGAAGACCACCAGCCACAACCCCCGCTCGACCGTGGGCACGATCACCGAGGTCTACGACCATCTGCGGCTGCTCTACGCCCGGGCGGGAAAACCCCACTGCCCCACCTGCGGCGAGCTGATCAGCAGGCAGAGCCCGCAGAACATCGTGGACCAGGTGCTGGCGAGGCCCGAGCGGACCCGCTTCCTGGTCCTCGCGCCAGTGGTGCGCGGGCGCAAGGGTGAGTACGCGGACCTGTTCGGTGCCCTGCGATCACAGGGCTTCGCACGAGCGAGGGTCGACGGTGAGGTGTACCCGCTGACCGAGCCGCCGCCCCTGAAAAAGCATCAGAAACACCGTATCGAGGTGGTCGTCGACCGGCTGACCGTCAAGGCGGCCGCCAGGCAGCGGCTCACCGACTCGGTGGAGACGGCCCTGCGCCTGGCCGACGGCGTGGTCATCGTCGAGTTCGTCGACGAGCCGGAGGGCTCGCCGACGCGCGAGCGCGCCTTCAGCGAACGCCTGGCCTGCCCGCACGGCCACCCGCTGACCGTCACGGAACTGGAGCCCCGCTCGTTCTCGTTCAACTCCCCCTATGGCGCCTGCCCGCAGTGTACGGGGATCGGCATGCGTGAAGAGGTCGACCCGGACCTCGTGGTCCCCGACGAGGAGCTGTCGCTGGCCGAAGGCGCGATCGCGCCCTGGGCGGGCCGGCAGACCGAGTACTTCCAGCGGCTGCTCCAGTCGGTCGCCGAAGCCCTCGACCTGCCGCTCGACACACCGTGGCGGCGGCTGCCGGCCAGGATGCGCAAAGCCGTGCTCTACGGCACCGACGAGCCGGTCTACCTGCGCTACCGCAACCGCTTCGGCCGCGCGCGGGCCTACTGGACCATGTACGAGGGCGTCGTGCCGTACCTGGAACGCCGGATCGGCGAGGCCGAGTCCTCGTACGCGCGCGACAGGTTCGAGGGCTATCTGCGCGAGGTGCCCTGCCCGGCCTGCCAAGGCGCCCGTCTGAAGCCGGAGATCCTCGCGGTGACGCTGGAACACCGCACCGGCGGTGAGAAGTCGATCGCGGATATGGCTTCGCTGTCCGTGAAGGAGTGTGCGGAGTTCCTGGACGGGTTGGTGTTGACCAAGCGGCAACAGGTGATCGTGGGGCGGGTGCTCAGGGAGCTGCGGGCGCGGTTGAGTTTTCTGCTGGCCGTCGGACTGGACTACCTGTCGCTGGACCGGGCCGCCGCGACGCTGTCCGGAGGTGAGGCGCAGCGCACCCGGCTCGCCACCCAGATCGGCTCCGGCCTGACCGGTGTGCTGTACGTGCTCGACGAGCCCACGATCGGCCTGCACCAGCGTGACCACCGCCGGCTGATCGGCACCCTCACCCGGCTGCGCGACCTGGGCAACACGCTGATCGTGGTCGAGCACGACGAGGACACCATCCGCGCCGCCGACTGGGTCGTCGACATCGGTCCCGGCGCGGGCGAGCACGGCGGCCGGATCGTGCGCAGCGGGCCGCTCGACGAGCTCATCCACGACGGCCGTTCGCTGACGGGGGCCTATCTGGCCGGGCGCAGGCGGATCCCGGTGCCGGGGGTCCGCCGTCCCGCGATCCCCGGACGGCGGCTCACGGTCATCGGCGCCCGCGAGCACAACCTGCGGAACATCGACGTGTCGTTCCCGCTCGGCTGTCTCATCGCGGTCACCGGGGTGTCGGGGTCGGGCAAGTCCACGCTGGTCAACGACATCCTCCACCCGGCCCTCGCCCGCCATCTGTACGGAGGGCGTTCCGTCCCGGGCAAGCACCGCAGGATCGTCGGCGCCGAGCAGCTCGACGCCGTGATCCACGTCGACCAGTCGCCGATCGGCCGCACCCCCCGCTCCAACCCCGCGACGTACACCGGGGTGTGGGACTACATCCGCAAACTCTTCGCCGCCACCAGCGAGGCGAAGGTTCGCGGCTATCAGGCCGGACGGTTCTCGTTCAACGTCAGGGGCGGCCGGTGCGAGGCGTGTGCCGGCGAGGGGACGATCAAGATCGAGATGAACTTCCTGCCCGATGTGTATGTACCGTGCGAGGTGTGCCAGGGCGCGCGTTACAACCGGGAGACCCTCGAAGTGCGCTACAAGGGCAGGAACGTGGCGGAGATCCTGGACATGCCCATCGAGGAGGCCGCGGACTTCTTCGGCCCGATCACCGCGATCCACCGGCACCTGCAGACCCTGGTCGACGTGGGGCTCGGCTACGTGCGGCTCGGCCAGCCCGCCCCCACCCTGTCCGGAGGCGAGGCGCAGCGGGTGAAGCTCGCCAGCGAGCTCCACAAGCGATCCACCGGCCACACGCTGTACATCCTGGACGAGCCCACCACCGGCCTGCACTTCCACGACATCGCCAAACTCCTCGACGTTCTGGGCCATCTCGTCGACAAGGGCAACACGGCCATCGTCATCGAACACAACCTGGACGTGGTGAAGACCGCCGACTGGATCATCGACCTCGGCCCGGAGGGCGGCCCAGCCGGCGGCCTGGTGATCGCCGAGGGGACTCCGGAGGCGGTCGCCACGATGGGCCACAGCTACACCGGCCAGTCCCTCCACGGAGTTCTGCCCGAAGTCCCCATCGGCACGGCCGTCTGACCCGCCGAACCGGTCGCGCTTCCCGGAGTCCCGGTCGCCGCTCTCCACTCGGACCGCAGGCCTTCGCTCACACCTCCCGCAGACGGCCCCCCGCCACGACGGCGCCCGGCGCCACCGGAGGTCCTTGCGGCCGTCGTACCCTCAGCAGAGCGTCGGCAACGCAGCGTCGTCCTTGAAACCGGCAGCGTCTTCCCCTTTGATGGGCGCCGTGAACAGCCCTGCGCCATGACGACCGGCCACCGAGCGGGGCGTCGCGCTGATGGGCGAGGTCCTGCACCGGTACGACGCGGCGGACGCGGCCGAACTGCGCCGCTCCTCCTCGCCCTACCACCCGGTTCCCCTCCCGCGGGCCCGCTGGACCGCTCCCGAAGCCCCTGGCGGCCGCACGACCTGGCGCGCCCGCCCTCGCGCCGTCCCCCTAAGCTGGTGCCCGCAAACAAGGGGCCGAGGGCGAACACCAGGGAACGGAGTAAGGGTTTGACGACGGGGCATAACACCGGCGGCGAACTGACCGGAAGGGTGCTGGCCGGTCGCTACCGGGTCACGGCGCAGCTCGGCCGGGGCGGCATGGGCGTGGTGTGCCGGGCGGTCGACGAGACGCTCGGCCGGGACGTCGCCTTGAAGGTGCTGCGCGCCTACAACGACGCCTCCCCCGCCGAACTGGCCGATCTGCGCACGCGGATGGAGCGCGAGGCCCGCGCCGCCGCCCGCATCCGGCACACCGGTGTCATCACGGTGTACGACGTGGTGCAGGAGGACGGCTGCCCCGTCATCGTCATGGAGTTCGTCGACGGGCCGTCGCTGGACGGGGTGTTGGGCGAGCGGGGTGCGATGGACCCCCGCGAGGCCGCGGCGATCGGCGCGGAGGTGATGGACGCCCTCGACGCCGCACACCAGGCCGGGGTGCTCCACCGTGACGTCAAACCAGGCAATGTGCTGCTGGACCGCACGGGCCGGATCGTCCTCACCGACTTCGGCATCGCCAGCATGGAGGCCCCGGGCGACGACGCGGCCACCAAGCTGACCCGCAGCGGCGAACTCGTCGGCTCCCTCGACTTCCTGCCGCCCGAGCGCGCCCAGGGCGACGAGCCCGGCCCTGCCGGCGACGTCTGGTCGCTCGGCATGACGCTCTACGCGGCCGTGGAAGGCTCCTCGCCGTTCCGCCGTACCTCGGTGTGGTCCACGCTCACCGCGATCGTCACCGAGCCCCTGCCGCAGCCGCAGCGTGCCGGTTCCCTGGGGCCCGTGCTCCAGGCGCTGACGGCCAAGGACCCGGCCGCCCGCCCGACCGCCGCGCAGGCACGCGAGATGCTTCAGGCTGTCGCGGCGGGCCACGCCGACAGCGTCGCACCGCCCCCGGCCGCTGCCGGCGCGTCCTTCCAGCACCCGGCGCCCCCGCCCGCGGGCTTCGGACCGCACGGCGCCCCCGCTCATCTCCAGGCGCCGGCCCCGGCTCCGGCACCCGGCGTGGCCGCAGGGTACCCGCCGCCCGGTGCGCCCCATCCCGCACCGGCGGTCACCGGCAACCGGGGGACGCGGCCCGTCTCCACGAATCGCCGCAGCGGCATCACCGTCGCGGCGACCGCCGCCGCCGTCGTCCTCGTCGCGGGAGGTGTGGCGTGGGCGGTGATGGGATCGAACTCCTCCGGCGGCACGACCGGCGGCCAGGCAGTGGCCTCGGTCAGCGCATCCGGCACGGCCCCGAGCGCCGGCGCGGCGAAGACCGGGCTGACGAGCCCGGGCGCCTCCTCCGCGGCTGCGTCCACGGGTGCCCGGACCCACAGCGGCGACCCGAAGAACCCCGGCAGCCGAAGCCATGGGAGTCCCTCGGCCCCGGCCGCGACGAACACCCCGGTGGTGCCGAACTGCTACAACTGGAACCACCAGGACCCGCACCCGGGCACCTACGCCTTCATGACCGGCAACTACAACCTCAAGGCCGCGCCCTACGAGGAGTGCCCGAACGTGGCACCGGCCGCCAACGGCGCGAAGGTCTGGTTCGGCTGCTATGTCACCAACGCCTACGGCAACACGTGGGAATGGGTGCGCATCGACGGCCAGCACACCTCCGGGTGGATGACCACCGGTCACCTCAGCACGCCGAGCGGCCCCATGTACCGCTGCTAGCAACCCGCTCGAGGGCGTCCGCGGGGATTCGGGCCGCACGCCGTCCGCCCGCGATCGCAGCTCCCGGCACGCTGCCCGTGGCGCGTCGGGCCGAATGCCTGATAGGCATGGTTCGTGCGCTTCGAGAGTGTTCCCATGCCGCCGGCCGTCGAGGTCCGGCCGCGCGATGTCCGCGGCTACCCTGTTCCGGCGATCACTCCGTGGGAGGGCGAGGAACCGCAGTTCGCCCTCACCGACTACGAACGCAGCGCGAAGTGTGCGCGCGACCGGCTGTGTTCGGTGTGCAACGTGGCGATGCCGCAGGGACCGGTGTGGCGTGTGGTGGGCGCCGCCGAGAGCGCCGCCATCGCGGAGGCGCTGGACGCCGGGCGGCCCTACCGCAATCTCGCCCCGACCCTGGAAGGGCCGGGACACCGCGCATGCATGCTGTACGCCTCGATGGTGTGCCCGTATCTGGCGCGGCCGAACGCGCGGCGCGGGCTGACGGCTTCTCAGCCCGACGAGATGACCGCGCACGTCGTCCGGGGTGCGGCGCGCGGCACGATGGGCGCGGTGGTCGGGTTCGCGGAGTACGAGTACGCGATCACGAGCAGCCGGGTCCTCTTCCGCTTCCTCGACGTGGTCGAGTTTCTTCCGCACGACACGGCCGACGCGCACCTGGACGAACTGCGGGCCGAGCTCGCCCGGGCGGCGGGGTGACTCCGCGGCGGGGCGAGCTCGGCCGTATGCGGTCGGGCCGGGTCAGGGGCGGTACGCCGCCAGGCCGACGACCGAAGTGACCTTGGTCGGGTGGCCCGATCCGTCGGCCGGCAGGGTCACGGTGCCGGTGGGGGTGCGCACGGCGAGTACGGCGCCGTCCGAGGACCAGGCGGGCTCGGTGTAGTCGGTGGTGGCGTGCGGGGTCAGGTCCTTGACGGAGTGCGTGCCGAGGTTCTCCACGAGAACGTGGTCGTGGCCGGCCACCGAGCGCACGAAGACGACCTCTCTTTCGTCGGGCGACAGGGCGGGCTGCGAGCCCTTGGTGATCGCGCCGCCCATCTGGCGCAGGTAGTCGTCGCGGATGTACACGTCGCCGGTGTCGGTGTTGGCGTAGACCGACCTGCCGTGGGTGCCGGCCGCGTTCGGCCACACGTTGCCCGTCTGCGGCAGCGGGGACTCGCCGGGACCCGGGTAGCCGCCCAGTCCGAGCTTCTTGGGCGTGCCGTGGACAGCCTTGGCGGACACGTACTCCAGCCGGGAGACGCCCTTGGCGGCGGCGGTGAAGATGAGGTTGTCCTTGGCGGGGATGCCGTCGCGGTGGTCGGCCGCCGCGACCTGCCAGGTCGGGTGGGACCAGGTCTGGCCGCCGGGGTTCCGGGCGACGACGACGCGGCCGCTGCCGTCCGGGCGGGTGACGTCGAGGTTGCCCGAGCCGTCGATGAACGCGGCCTTGGCACCGTCCGGGGACCAGGCGAGGTCCCTGACGGTCACCCCGAAGTCCACCCAGTGGCCGTTGACCAGCACGCGCTTGGTGCCGTTGCTGATCGTCAGGGTCCCGTGCATGCTGCCCTTGAGGGTCTTGGCAGCCGGGGCGGCGGCCGTGGCGGAGGCGGATCCGCACAGGAGCGCGGTGCCGGTGACCGCGGCGGCCAGGGCGATGGCGGTGGCGGTTCTGCGCGTACGAGCGGACATGGCTGGATTCCCCCAGGGACGTCGATCGCCGATGAGTGATGTGCTGCCGTCAGAGCCGCGCCGCCGCCCCCAGGCCCTTGCGAGCCCCTCGACCGCCTGCCGCCCTGTTCGATGGGGAGATCCTGTCAGTCCGTGGTGCGCGAACCATCCGCTCCGCGTCACAGACGTGCAACACGCGAACAGCCGACCTGATGGTACGTCATTTACCCGGTGCCGCCGTCGGCTTCGGCTCGTAGGGACGGCCTCGTTCGCCCGCGGGGCCCGCGCTGTTCGCCGACGGCCGCCGGGCGGCCCCGGCCGGCCCACGGCGTACGGATTCACCGCCAGGACACCGGCGGGTCGGCGCCGATCCCGCTCCCGGCGGCTACCCGAGCGGCCGAGGTGATCAGCGCATCCGCGCCGATCACTCCCCTCACGCGGTCGCGGCGCTCACTCTGTGTACACGGTCACTCCGGTTCGCGCTGCGGACCAGGCCCTGATCGGAGGTCGTGAGCCCTGGAGCGTTGGCCGCATCCGCAGTCGCGGTGTTCAATCACAATGTGGTTGCCGGTATCGGGCGATTCCGCGGCAGGCCGGATCGGTCATTGTTCAGGCGCCGCCCGCGCAGTGTCGCCTGGCGGGTGTTCGTCATGCACGCGGCGGCCGTGCTGCTGCTGGTGACCGCGGCCGTGGTGGCCCTGGTGCTGCAGGCGCAGCGCGACGGCAACTCCGAAGCACTGCGGCGCTCGGTGGCCGTCGCCCAGACGTTCGCCAACGATCCGGGGCTCTTGCAGGCGCTGCACACCCCCGAGCCGTCCCGTGTGCTCCAGCCGATCACCGAGGCGACCCGGCGGCAGGCGGGCGTCGACTTCATCGTGGTGATGAACACCCACGGCATCCGCTACACGCACCCCCTGCCGAACCGGATCGGGAAGCAGTTCGTCGGCACCATCGGGCCCTCACTGGCGGGCCGTGTGTACACCGAGAGCGTGCACGGGCCGCTGGGCCACGAGGTACAGGCGGTGGTCCCCGTCTTCGGCTCCGGACACCATGTCGTGGCCCTGGTCTCCGCGGGCCTGAAGGCCGAGGACGTCACCCACGCCGTGAACCGGCAGTTCCCGATCATCTTCGGCGCCGGCGCGGTCGCACTCGTCCTTGCCACCGGCGGCACGGCGCTGATCGCCACTCGGTTGCGACGCCAGACGCACGGGCTCGGCCCGATCGAGATGACCCGGATGTACGAACACCACGATGCGGTGCTGCACGCGGTGCGCGAAGGCGTGGTGATCGTCGGCGGCAACGGGCGGCTGCTCCTGGCCAACGACGAGGCCAGGCGCCTGCTGGCGCTGCCGCCGGACGCCGAGGGCCGTCCGCTCAGCGCGCTGCCGGAGCTGGACTCCCACCCGGCCGAGATCCTCGCCTCCGGCCGGATGGCCACCGACGAGGTGATCACGGCCGGAGGCCGTGTTCTGGTGTTCAACCAGCGGCTCACCGAACTCGACGGCGGCCCCGAAGGGGCGGTCGCCACCATCCGCGACTCCACGGAGCTGCGGGCCCTGTCCGACCGGGCGGAGGTGGCGAGCGAGCGCCTGGGGCTGCTGTACGAGGCGGGGGTGCGCATCGGCACCTCCCTGGATGTGGTCCGCACGGCCGAGGAGCTGGCGCAGGTCGCGGTCCCCCGCTTCGCCGACTTCTCCACTGTCGATCTGGCGGCTGGCGTGGTGGACGGCGACGAGCCGGGAGGCGAGGGCACCAAGATGCTGCGCACAGCGGTCTGCGGCATCCGCGACGACCACCCCCTGTACCCCCTCGGCAGGGTGATCGACTTCCTGCCCACCACCCCTCAGGGCCGCGGCTTCGGCAGCGGCCGCTCCCAGCTGGTGCCCGACCTGTCCGCCGCCCCGCACTGGCAGGCCCAGGATCCGCAGCGCAGCCAGGATGTCCTCCGGTACGGCATCCACTCCCTCATCACGACACCGCTGCAGGCCCGCGGCGTGGTTCTGGGTGTGGCCACCTTCTTGCGCACAAGGCAGCATGGCCCCTTCGACCAGGAGGATCTGGCGCTCGCCGAGGAGCTGGCCGCCCGTGCGGCGGTCAGCATCGACAATGCCCGCCGCTACACCCGCGAACACTCCCTCGCGGTGGCCCTGCAGCGCCGTCTCCTTCCGGGCGGCCTGCCCGAGCAGAGCGCCGTCGAGGCCTTTTACCGCTACCTTCCCGCACACTCCGGGGTCAGCGGGGACTGGTTCGACGTGATACCGCTGTCGGGCGGCCGCGTGGCGCTGGTCGTCGGCGACGTGGTCGGGCACGGCCTGCACGCCGCCGTCACGATGGGACAGCTGCGCACGGCGGTCCGCAACTTCTCCAGCCTCGACCTGCCCCCCGACGAGATCCTCGACCACCTCGACAGCCTGGTGGCCCGCATCGACCACGAGGAGGAGCACTCGGGCGCGGGCACCGGACCGCTGGGCGCGACGTGCCTGTACGCGATCTACGACCCCGTCACGGCCCGCTGCACGATGGCACGGGCCGGCCACCTGCCACCCGTGCTGGTCCACCCCGACGGCACGGCCGTCTTCCCCGACGTGTCGCCCGGGCCGCCGCTGGGGCTGGGAGGCGTGCCCTTCGAGACCGCCGAGCTGGACGTGGCCGAGGGCAGCAGCCTCATCCTGTACACGGACGGCCTGGTCGAGGACCGCGCCCGGGACCTGGACGACGGGATGGAGATGCTGCGCCAGGCCTTCAGCGACCCGTACCGGTCCACCGAGGAGAGCTGCCAGCACGCGCTGGATACCCTCCTGCCCGACCGCCCGACGGACGACGTCGCCCTGCTCGTCGCCCGCACCCGTGTGCTCGGCCGTGAGCGTGTGGCCGACTGGGACGTACCCTCCGACCCGGCCGCCGTCGCCCCCCTGCGCGCCGCGGTCACCGAGCAGCTGACCGAGTGGGGTTTGACCGAGCTGGTCTTCCCCACGGAACTGGTGATCAGCGAACTGGTCACCAACGCCATCCGCCACGGCTCCCCGCCGATCCGGCTCCGGCTCATCCGCGACCGCACCCTGATCTGCGAAGTGTCCGACGGCAGCAGCACCTCCCCCCACCTGCGCACCGCGGCGGCCACGGACGAGGGGGGACGCGGCCTCTTCCTCGTCTCCCAGATCGCCGACCGCTGGGGCACCCGCTACACCGCCGACGGCAAGGTCATCTGGGCCGACCAGGCAGTACCCCGCCCCCTGCGGTGAACGAGCCGCAGGCGCTGCGGAACCGCCCTTGCACCAGGTCCGCCGAGGCTCCGGCCTCCCCTGGCCGGGGCGCTTCTTCATGTCCCACGGCACCGGTACCGTATGCGCACTGCGCGGGTCCGGCCGGGCTCGGCTCAGCTTGCCTCAAGCCCGAACCGGCGCCGGTATGCCGAGGGGGTGAGCCCTGTCTCGCGGCGCATGAGCGCTCGCAGGTTGGCGGCGGTGCCGAGGCCGCTGCGCCGGGCGACCGCGTCGAAACGGGTTTCACCCCGCTCGATCAGCCGGCAGGCCAGGGCGAACCGCTCCGCCGTGAGCCATGCCAACGGCGTCGTGCCCAGTTGTGCCCGGAAACGTCGGTGAAGTGTGGCGGAACTGACGGCCGCGCGGGCGGCGAGGTCGGACACCGTCAGCGGTGTGTCCAGTCGTTCCTGAGCCCAGGCGAGGACCGGGGCCAGGGATTCGTCCGGCATGTGGGGCACGGGGCGCTCCACGAACTGGCGCTGCCCGCCGTCCCGGTGGGCCGCGAAGACCAGTCGCCTGCTCACCGAGTTGGCGATCTCGGCGCCGTGGTCGCGGCGGACGACGTAGAGCCCGAGGTCGAGCGCGGCCGCGCTCCCCGCGGCGGTGAGGATGTCGCCGTCGTCGACGAAGAGCACGTCGGGCTCGAGCCGGACGGAGGGGAAGCGGGCCCGGAAGGAGTCCGCCCACTGCCAGTGCACGGTGGCACGGCGTCCGTCGAGGACCCCCGCCTCGGCCAGGGTGAAGGCGCCGCTGCAGAAGCCGATCAGCCGGGCACCGCGCGCGTGCGCCCGCCGGACGGCGTCGAGTACGGCCGGGCGGCGGGGCACCACCACGTCGGGCCTGTTCGGCACGACCAAGGTGTCGGCCGAGTCGGCCGCTTCCAGATCGGCGACGCCGGTCAGTGTGAAGAACCCGTCCCGCATCAGGGTGCGCGGCTCGGGCGCGCAGACCGTGAAGTCGTAGAGGTCACGGCCGAGTTCGGGCCTCGGCAGCCCGAACACCTCGATCGCGCAGCTCAGTTCGAAGGGATTGGAGTTCTCGTCCACGATCGCCACGACCCGGTGGAGGGCGGCGGGGCGAAGCACGTGCGAGGATTCTTGCGCCATATGCGATTCCTAGCACTCACACCGGGGGCACCGCAGAGCGGATCATGAACCCATGAGCAACGAACCCATCGCCCTCAGCACGGCCCTGGCCTCCTTCGACGCCCTGTGGAGCCCCCGAATCGTCACGCGCGTCAACGACTACGACGTACGCGTCGCCAAGGTCCAGGGCGAACACCTCTGGCACGTCCACGACGACACCGACGAGTTCTTCCTGGTACTCGACGGAGAACTGCACATCAGCCTGCGCGAGCCCACCGGGGAGCGCACGGTGGTGCTTCCCAAGGGCGCGGTCTTCACGGTCCCGCGGGGCACCGAGCACAAGCCGTCCGCGCCGTCCGGCGCCGCGATGCTCATGTTCGAGCCCACCGGGACGCCGACTGTCGGCGACCGCCACGAGGAGATCCCGGACCACGTCGACGCGACGACGGGGCATCCCCTCGGCGCGTGACGCCCCGGGGCGGCCCCGCCCGACGCCGCCGGAGGCGTACGTCTACTGCCCCGTCCGGTCGCACGCGGCCGCACCCGCTCCCGGCGCGGACTGGGCGGGCGCCGCGGCCAGCGGCTTCCCCACTCCCTTGAAGTCCTTGCCCAGGGTGAGGACCATCGGGTCCCGCGCCCCCGTCCCCTTCCCGGTGCCGTGCAGCGCGGAGGCCGGCAGACCCATGGCCGCGGCGAGGGCGCGGGCCTGGTCCGCGTGGTCGGGGGCGTAGACGAGACTGGTGGTCGGTGTGTCCGCGGCCGGGCCGCCGTTGCTGGTGCGCAGGAATCCCTCGGTGTTCTGCATCCAGCCGAGGACGGCCTCCGCCTGGCCGAAGATCCCGCTGCCGTTGAGCACCGTCACACGGACGTCGATCGGCCGGGCCCTCGGGCCGGCCGGCACCCCTGAGGTGGTGCGGTGCGCGGCGGGCCCACCGGGGGCGGCGCAGCTCGGCGAGGCCGAAGAGGACGGGCGCGCGGTGTTCGTCCCGCTGCCGCCTTGCAGCGCCAGATAACCCCCCGCACCCGCCAGGCCGAGCAGGCACACTCCGGCGATCGCCCAGGGCGCGCCCCTGCGGCCCTCGGACCTGCGCCGCCGGCTCCGCGACCCTCGTCGCGCCGGCTCCCGCCGGGCCGGCCGGGGTGCCGTGGGAGCAGGTGACGCCGCAGCGGCGCGCTCTTGCGGTTCTGCCCGGGGCGCGATGTGCGGCGCCGGCGGACGTTCACCGGGGAGCAGCAGCCGGTAGGTTCCGAGCGCTTCGTCGAACACCCACTGGTCCGCGGGATCGCCGGACGCCCCGCTGCTGGAGTCCCGGCCGTCCGGCAACGGGGGCTCGAACTCGTCTCGTGGCTCCACGGACCGTTCCCTCACACTCCTCGCGGCCGACCGGACGTGAGGAACCGCCCACGGCGGCCCACCCGTCGGCAGCAGACGGCCGGGCCGCAATGTACTAGCGCGCCGAGTCGCCGCGCAAACGACGTGCTGGGCCGGTACCCCGGGCCGGGGCTCGGAGTTGTGCGCCGTTCGCGAGCTCGACGAGTTAGTCGTCGGGCGGCTGCTCCTCGTCCATGGCCCGGACCAGCACGCCCATGGGCCGGGCGGGCATTCGGCCTGACCGCGACCGGCGGCTACCGGCGACCCCGACCGCTTCGACGTCACCCGCCGCCCCGCCCCGCACCTGGCGTTCAGCTACGGGATCCACCACTGCCTGGGGGCGCCGCCGGCCCGGAGGCGGTGGATTCGCCCGCCGGTGGGGGTGCCTGGGTGCCGATGGTGCGAGCGGGCGGCCCGTCCTCTTCCCATCCGCCCTTGCGCTCCTCGGCCACCAGCGCCGCGGCGGGTGCCAGGCTCAGCACGGTGACGGCGATGAAGACCCAGTAGGTGCGGTCGAAGGCGTGGGCGTCGAAGCCGGGATGGTGGCGGGAGGCGGGGTGGACGCGTCCCAGGGCGAGGGCCGGCATGACGGTTCCCAGCGACCCCCCGAGGTGGTGAAGCGCGTTGAGCTGCGTGCTCGCCTCGCCGATCTGTGCGGGGGCGAGCATGCGGAACGCCGCCGTCGTCGCCGGCACGACCGCCAGACCGATGCCCAGCCCCCGGAGCACCAGGCAGGCGACGAGCCACCAGTACGGGGTCGTCGCCGTCAGGAAACCGAAGGGCACGGTGGCCGCCAGCAGGACGCCGCTGCCGACCAGGACGGTCATACTGCCCATCCGCTCGAACAGCCGGCCGGACAGCAGCGTCGCCGTCGCCGCGCCCACTCCTTGGGGCGCGATGAGCAGACCGGTGTGCCAGGGGTCGGCACCGTGCACGTCCTGGAGGTAGAGCGGCAGCACGGTCATCTCGCCGAGCACGACGGCGCCGGTGACCAGGGTCGACTGCGCGGCCGCCCGGAACGCCACGTTCCGGTAGAGCCGTGGATCCAGCAGCGGCGAGGGGATGCGCAGCGACCGCACCCCGAAGGCCACGATCAGTCCGGCCCCGGCGCACAACGGGATCGCCGCGCTCGGAGCGTCGAGGCTGCCGGCCCGTCCGACCCGGCAGAGCCCGTACGTCACGCCGATCAGCCCGGGTGAGACGAGCAACAGGCCGAGCACGTCGAGCGCCGGCTTCGGGCCGTGCGCCCGCGGTCCCACCAGCCGGCGCACGAGGAGCATGCCGACGACACCGATGGGCACGTCGATGAAGAAGATCAGCCGCCAGCCGCCGTACGCCACCAGCCCGCCGCCCGCGAGCGGTCCGCCGACCGCCGCCAGCACCAGCGGAACGCCGAGCGTCGCCATGGCCCTCGGCAGCCGCTCGGGTCCGGCGGCCGCGGCCAGCATCATCCGGCTCACGGGACCGATCAGTCCCCCGCCGATCCCCTGGACGGCGCGTGCGGCGATCAACTCCCAGGGGGTAGCGGCCATTCCGCACAGCGCGGAGGCGACGGTGAAGAGGCCGAGCGCGGCGAGATAGGTGCGTTCGGGGGTGAAGCGCCGCATGGCCCAGGTGCTCGTGGGCACCGCGGCCGAGAACGTCAGGAGATAGGCCGTCACAATCCACTGGGCGGTGCTCAGCGGTATCCGGAATTCACCGGAGAGCGAATGGAGTGCGACGTTGACAACGGTGGTGTCGAGAAAGGACATGACTGTCCCGACCATGACCACCAACACCGTCAGACGGAGCGTCCCCGACCATCTCTCGCTCTCCGCCGGCCGCGTGTTCGTCCACGAAGTGTCGGTTTCCCGGTGCGTGTCGGTCATGGTCCGACGCGCCGCCCTGGTGAGTCCGACGCTGCAGCGTGCATCGCCCGATCCTTTTCCCTATTTTCAGCTGTATCGCTGAATTCGAGCATTCCGGTGCACGTGCAGGATTGCCCCGCGATGGGAGGTCATCCCGACACACCGATACGGGTCGCCCGAAGGTTGGAGAATACGGCCGATACTGTTTGAGCCGCGTCGCCATGCGGCTGCTGCGGCGGGGATGCGCGCTTCGGTCCGGACGGGCTGACCCTGGGTCAGGGCCAGCCCGCGCCGTGCGGCGGTCAGCGGGTGACCAGGGTCCAGTGCATGTCGTGCAGGGTCTGCGAGATCGGCACGTAGTACACGCCCGCCAGGCACCACGGGGTCCTGCGGTGCCCGTCGAGGACCGTGTTGGGATTGAGCGAGGCCGGGCAGGTGATCGTCCTGTCCAGGGCGGTGATCACGCCCCGGGCCTCGTCGGCCGTGTGGTTGCGCACACTCGCGAAGACCGGGCCGCCGCTGTCGCCGTTGACGGCCGCGGCGCCTCCGGGCGTAGCCGAGGTGGCGTAGGCGAGGTCCGCGTCAGGCCGGTAGATGCCGTTCTGCCCGGTGACCCCGATGTCGGTGCTGGTGATCTGCAGACCGCAGTGCACACCGGAGTTGGCGCCGTCGGAGCACACGTAGTCGCCGACGTTGTTGTGTCCCCAGCCGACGACGGGCTTGGCGTACCCGTTGGTCTCGCTGGCCGGTCCGTCGTACAGATAGCCGCGGGACCGCTTCGAGGGCAGTCGGATGCCCAGTGCGTCGTCGGGCCCGGACTTCTCGGACGGGTCGGTCGTGCCGACCAGGTCCCCGCCCCACCAGGTGCTCCACCGGCCGCCGTGGCCGTCGCAGTGGTAGGCCGTGGTCATCAGGTAGTCGCCCCTGGCGTTCCTGACGGCGAACGAGCTCGAGCAGATGCCCCCGCCGGGGTTCTTCAGGGCCGCGCCTCCCGCCCACGGGGAGCCGTCGTGCTGGCGGGATGCGAGGTCCTCGGCGGGCAGCCGGCGCACCGCAGCCGTGCGGACCCCGGTCAGGCGGGCGGCGACCGCTTCGACCTGCTTGGATGCGTCCGCCGCGACGGCTTCGGCCGGGCCCGCCACGGCGTCGGCGACGTTCTGCCTCCCGTTGCCGCGGTCTTGGTCGTAGCCGATCTGCAGGCCGCTGCCGTCGACGGCGGGACCGATGCTGGTGATGCGTATCGGTGCCGCCGCGGCGGCGATCCGCAGGCTCATGGGCCTGTTGCCGCGCAGCAGCTTGGCGCGGGCCGCGTGGAGTTCGGCCTTGGAGTAGCGGGCGGAGTGGACTTCCGCGGTCACTCCGTGGGGCAGGTGGGCGAGGATGCGCCGTACCCGGGGCGGGGGTGTGCCCTTCCAGTGCAGGCGCAGGCGGTTGTGGTCCGGGTCGACTTCGATGTCGGTGAAGCCCGGTATTCGAGCCCGGTCGGAATCCGAGAGCCCTTCGGTGATCTCTCCGGCGATCTTGTCGAGTACCTCCTGGTTCGCCTCGATCCGCGCCTGCCGGGATTCGGCCGGCTTGGCCTTCGTGCCT
The DNA here is from genome assembly GCA_964398515.1 of uncultured Streptantibioticus sp. GTDB lineage: Bacteria > Actinomycetota > Actinomycetes > Streptomycetales > Streptomycetaceae > CAYNNX01. The sequence continues at coordinate 22,550 of CAYNNX010000043.1, forward strand.
GCGCTCCCGGCCGACAGGACCGAAGCGCCCGCCGGGGACAGGGCGATGAAGGGCAGGGATACGGTCAGCGCCGCGGCGGGGAGAAAGATCTTCGCACGCCTGCGGCGTCTGGCGGTGTCCTTCATAGGACTGGACTTCCCTCTGCTGATCTACGGGTTGGGGTGCCCATGCTCTGATGCCGCGGCACCGGGAAGCAACCGCCGGGGGAAACCTTCGGCCGCCGGGTCGGCCCGGCACCGGCGGGCGCCGCTGCGCGGCAGGCCGACCCCAGCCGGGCCCGGCTCGGGAAAGGCCCGACTCCCCGCGGGTCGATACGGCTAGCCGCCGCTCTCGGGTGGGGAGGCGGGCTGGGACAGCAGGCGCTCGCGCTGGGCCATCGCCCACGTGTACTCGGGCCGCAGGCGCAAGGCGCGTTCCAGGTCCGCCAGCGCCTGCGTGCGGCGGCCCAGCGCCTCCTGTGCCATCGCGCGGCTCCCCCACGCCCAGGCGTACCCGGGGTCGAGGGCGAGCGCCCGGTCGTACTCGGCGACGGCCTCCTCGTAGCGGCCGGCGAAGCGGTAGGTCTCACCACGCTCGCCCAGAGTTCGGGGGGTTCCGGGATCGAGCTCCTCGGCGCGGTCGAGGTCGTCCAGGGCTCCGGTCACATCGCCCAGGCGGCTGCGCACCCGGGCCCGCCGAACCAGGGCCCAGGTGTAGCCGCCGTTGAGCGCGACGGCCCGGTCGAGATCCGCGAGCGCCGCGTGGTCCCGGCCCAGCACGGCCTTGGCCTGACCGCGGCTGCCGTAGGCCAGGGGATCCGCCGGGTGGGCGTCGATGACCTCGTCCAGCAGGGCCACCGCCTCCTCGTAGCGACCGGCCTGGCGGTGCGTCTCCGCGCGCTCCCGCAGCACCCAGGCCGAGTCGGGCGCCAACTCCCCTGCACGGTCGAGTGCTTGCAGCGCCCGGTCGAAATCCTTCATGGCCCGGTATATAACGGCGCGCCCGTAATATGCCTGAACACTGCGCGGGTCGAGGACGAGTGCCTGCCGGAAGTCGACGAGGCCCTCCGCGAACTCCTTGGCGGAACGGCGGTGCCAGCCGCGGGCGACCAACGCGGCCGTCCGGTCGGTGTCGTCCAGCTCGCCCCGGGCGAGCAGCAGACCCAGCGCCTCGATGCCGCGCCGCCGTTCGTCCGCCAGCGCGGCGGAGGCGTCCCTCCCCCACTCCCGCAGGACGTCGGAGTCGGCGTCCTCGCCCGCTTCGGCCAGCATGCGCGCCCAGCGCCGGGCGACCGCCGTACCCGCGTCGCAGGCGTAGATGCCGTCGCGCAACGCCTCCTTCAGCGCCGTACCCGGCCGGGCGCACAACAGGTGGTACGACTCCTCCAGGCGCAGCGCCCGCCACGGCTCGTTGTTCCACAGTCCGCCCGGCAGTCCGTCCCGGTCGAGGCCTTCGGCGGCGGACCGGCGCCACGTGCCGAAGGCCTCGGCCAGCCGCAGGTGTGCGGCGGACCACCGCTGGGGTGAGCCGGTGCGCTGCAGTCGCAGCATGGGCGCGCGGACAACGTCGTGGTACCGCACGAGGCCCGAGTGTTCGCTGATGAACGGCAGCGAACGCAGCCAGTCGAACATGTCCGCCGCCTCCTGCTCCGCCGCCACGCGGAACACGTCCTCGTTGGGCCGGCGCGGCAGCGCGCCCGCCAGGGCGGCGGCTCTGCGGTCCGGGTCGCGTTCCCACCGCAGGAAGCGCTCCACGGCGGTGGCGCTGGGGTCGTCGGCGGTGCCCGGGTTCTCGGCGAGGGTGGACACCAGGACCGGAAGGCCGCCGGAGAGCCGCAGCACGTCGCATACCACGCCTTCGTCGGTGACGCCCTTGGCGGCCAGCAGTTTTCGGGCCTCCGCGTCGGTGAACGGCTCCAGCGGCAGGTCGGCGACGATGTCGGCCGAATCCACCCAGCAGGCGGGGTCGAGGCGGCCCTGCCCCGACAGGACGACCAGCGTGTTGGCGGGCAGTGTGCCGTAGCGCTCGGTGGTCAGGAGGGCGTACAGCCAGTAGTCGAGCAACGGGCCGAGCCGTTCGTAGGTGTCGAAGAGGAACACCACCCACGGCGCCGTGTCGGCCGCCCGTGACACGTGCTCGACCAGCAGCGGGGTGAGCGCCTTGAGCGGGTCCAGCACAAGCTGGACGTCCTTCGCGCTGCGGAAGCGGGCGCTCAGTGCCGCCCGCAACCGGTCGACGCCGTCGGCGAGTTGGACCGGGTCGGCGGCGCCCGCCAGCGGCCCGACGCCGGGCACCATGCCCAGGCCGATGAGTCCGGCCCGCGCGGCCGCCATGCTGCCTGCGCCGTGGCTGGGCGAGTCGCCGTCCGGCGGGATCGCGTCCGCCTCGCTGCGGCGCTGCCGGTAGGTCGCCAGCATCCGGTCCAGGGAGGTGAACTGGTGCCCCTGCTGGGCGAACTGGGCGCTGATCGCGGCCATGGCCTCGGGAACGCTGTTGACGGTCTCGTCGATCCAGGCGGTGAGCGCGCCGTGGTCGAGCCGTGCGGTGCGTTCCATCCGGCGGACGAGCGAGGTCTTCCCCACGCCCGCGACGCCGTGGACGTGGAGGATGAACCGGTGGCGCTCGTCCTCCGGCGGTATGGTCAGGTTCTCGCGGAACAAGGAGAGTTCGGCGTCACGGCCGATGAATCCGGCGTGCCGGCGCCGCTGGATCAGTTCCTGCATCGACGGCCGTGCCCGTCCCATCGGACCCTCCCGGTATCGGCCTCCCAGTCTGCCAGGCCCGCCCCGCGACGGCGGCCCCACGGCGGCGTCCGCCACGGCGCGAACCGCCGGCCGGGTGCTGCTCAGGCTCCCACGGTCCCGTCGACCCCCTCGCGCAGGAAGTCGGCGTGCCCGTTGTGGCGGCCGTACTCCAGGAGCACGTGCAGCATCACCATGCGCAGCGAGACCTCCTCACCCCATCTCGGCTGGTACCCGGCGAGATCGAGGGACTCGGCCTCCCGCTCTATGCGGCGCGAGGTGTCGACCTCCGCCTGCCAGGCCGCGAACGCCTCGGCCCTGGTCGACTCGCTCGCGTCGTACGCCGCCTGGAAGTCGACCTCGTCGGACCAGACCATCGGCGCCTCGTGGTCCTCGAACACCCGGCGGAACCAGGCCCGTTCCACCTCGGCCATGTGCCGCACGAGACCGAGCAGCGAAAGCGTCGAGGGCGGCATCGACCGCCGCCGCAGCTCCTCGTCGGTGAGCCCGTCGCACTTCATGGCGAGCGTCGCACGGTGGTAGTCGAGGAAGGCCCGCAGCATGTCGCGCTCACTGCCGAAGGCGGGCGGGCCTGTGCGATGGTCCGTGGTCACTCGTGATCGCTCCTCTTCGGTTCACTTCGGTTCACTTCGATGTCCGGTGCCAGAACCTACTCCGGCCGGCGTTCAGCGCTGCTCGACGGACGCGGCCGCCGCCACACGGACGCGGCGCAGCGGTTCGCGTTCGGGCAGCGGATCGGCCTGGCCCGGCGAACGGGCCGGTCCGGGCTGAGCGGGCGGGGCGATGAGGGTTTCGAGGCGGTCGGCGAAGTCCGAGTCGGGCAACGGAAGTTCGAGGTCGTCGTCGACGAAGCCGACCGCAGCGGGGACGTAGTCGATCAGGGTGGAGGCGAGCGCGGAGGCGGGGCGGTCGTTTCTGAGGATGCGCAGGACACGCAGGACGGTCGCGGTGGACACGGTCTCCTCCTCGTCGCCGTCCGTGTCCGCGGCGCGATCGCTGCCCGACTGCATGTGCCACCAGTCGGCTTCGTGGTCCTCGCCGTGGGCACGGTGGTACAGCGCGAGGCAGTACGCGGCCGGCTGGTCTCCGGCGCCCGCGGCGTACTGCCACCAGAAGCGGGCGCTGTCGGGGCAGGCGGCGAGGTTGAGGATGCAGCCCAGCACGCGCGCTCCGTCGGGCTCCGGCAGGGAGCGCGCGATGAACTGCTGCAGGTGGTCGAGGCCGTCCGGTTGGGCCAGTACGGTCTGGCAGAGGGCGTTGAGGTCCAGCGCCGCGCTGCCCGCGGACTGCTCCGGTTCCGGCACGCAGCCACCGGTCCCGCCCGCGGAGCCGGTCGAGGCGCTCTCCAGGCGGGCGGCGATCCGCGCTTCCGCCGCGTCGACGTCGGCCTGCGTGTAGGGGGCGGTCGGTATGAGGCGGGCGCCTGCGAGCAGGCGGTCGAGGGTGTCCATCAGGGGTGTTCTCCTTCCCGCTGCGCGGTGAGGGCCTGACGCAGATGGCGCCTGGCGTAACGGTCGATCGAACGGACACCGGCCTCGGTGATGCCCAGGTGGGAGGCGACTTCCGCGACGGAGAAGCCTTCGCGGTGCCGGAGGAAGAAGACGTCCCTCTGCCGCTCGGACAAGCCGGTGAGGGCCTGCGTCAGAGTGAGGTTGTCCTCCAGAGCCGCGATGGGGTCGAGGGCGGTCCGCAGGCCGACGGTGTCGAACACCTCGGTCTCGCACAGCACCGGGCGGCGGCCGCGGGCCCGGGCGTAGTCGATGGTGCGGTTCTTCATCATCGTCCACGCGTACGCGGCCGGGTTCTCCTTCGACAGCACGCTGGTCCAGGTACGGGCCAGCTCCTCGAAGGTCTGGTCCACGGCCTCCTCGGCATCCTGCCGGCTGCCCAGGTACCGTTCCGCCCACCGCACGTACGCCGGGCGGTGCGTCTGGTGAAAGGCTGCGAGGTCGATCGGCATCGACGTCATGGGCGTGGCGGCCGGATACGCCAGGAACTCTTCCTGAGTCACCGCTCCTCCTTCCCGGCGCGGCGCAGCTCGCGCACGCCCACGCGGACCCCAGCGGCCGCGCACCGGCGCAGGATCGCGACCAGATCACGGCCGAACACCCGTACTGCGAGCCCGGCCATCGCCAGGGCGTCAACATGATGGGACACGAGGCTTCAGGTCCTCCGTTCGCTGGGCTGGGGCCCCCGACCCCCGGCGAGGACGCGGTGTGCGTCCTCTGCCTCTCAATGGCGTCCCAGACCGTTCATATGTGCATACGTAGAACGGAAAAAATCACTGCAGCCTGAAGGCAGGTCTAAACCAGTGGACTTGCCTAACCCGGTTGCGCAGTCCGCTCGTTACTCTGAGACACGGACTGATCTGCGCCTTTCCCGGGATCGTGCGGGCGCGAACGGTGCGGCGGCGACCGGCGGGCCCGCACCTGGACGCGGATACCGTGATGCAGCTCACAGCGCCCGCAGGGCTTCGGTCAGTTGACACCCCGCCAGGTGGTGGCCGGGTGATCGTCCAGGCCACACCACCCGCCTTACGGCCGCCCCGAACTCCAGCCTTTTCGACGGGTGTTACGGCGGGCGGGCACCCCGTCACCCCGGGCGGAAGGCGGCGGGCGCGCCCGCCGC
>CAYNNX010000044.1:0-27816 GCA_964398515.1 uncultured Streptantibioticus sp.
GAGCACGGCGGCGACGGCCGCGGCGACCAGCGCGGCGCCCACCGCCGCCACCCGGGCCCGCAGCGGCAGCGCCGACCAGCGGGACCACGCCCGCCGCAGAACGCCCGCGGGGCCGTCGGCCGACGAACTCATTGCGGTCACCTCCGCGCCCCCCAGGGAGCCCATTGTCCGGCCCGCGCGGGCAGGCCTGCTATTCGCCGAGCGACGCCAGCAGCTCCGGCAGGTCGGCGAAGGAGTCCACTACGTGATCCGGTGTGCCGTCGGCCTCGCGCACGGCCTCGGGGCGGTACTTGCCGGTGCGCACCAGGACCCCGGTGATGCCGTGCCGTTGGGCGGCGAGCACGTCGTTCTCCACATCGTCGCCGACCATCACCGCGGCCGAGGCCGGCACGCCGAGCCGGTCGAGGGCCGCGGCGAAGAAGGCCCCGGAGGGCTTGCCCACCACGGTCGCCGCACGGCCGGCCGCCCGCTCCAGCCCGAGCAGGAAGGCGCCGGTGTCCAGCTGGAGCCCCTCGTCGGTGCGCCAGTACAGGTTGCGGTGCATCGCCACGAGGGCGGCTCCGCGCTGCAGGTGGCCGAAGACCCGGTTGAGGGCCTCGTAGCCGAACTCCGGGCCCGCGCCGCCGACGACCACCACCTGCGGCTCCTCGTCGTCGCCGACCAGGGTCACGCCGGGCAGATCCTGCCCGATCTCGCCGGCGTTGAGCAGCAGGCAGCGTGCCCCGGGGTGGTGCTCGGCGAGATGGGCGGCGGTGACGGCGGGCGCGGTGAGGACGTCGTCCTCCTCGACGGGGAAGCCCGCCCGCGACAGCGCCTCGGCGACCGAGGCACGCGTCCGCGAGGTCGTGTTGGTCACCAGCGCCGTGGCCGGCCCGGCCTCCCGCAGCCGGGTCAGCGCCTCGACGGCCCCGGGCAGCGGCTTCCAGGACACCGTCAGCACCCCGTCGATGTCGATCAGGACCCCTTGGACCGCACCCATGGACCCGACCGTAGCCACGCCCGGCCGCCGCCCCAAGGACCCGCCGCCACGTGTTCCGGCACCGGTCCCCGGACCGGTCGGGAACCCGCTCCCGCACCGGTACCAGACGGCCGCCCAACTCCCATACGGATTCCATGAGTTCACCGGGCTCGTGCGCCTCGAACTCGCAGCCCGCCATCGCCAGCCGGATCGCCAGCCACTCCAGCGACTCGCCCTCGCTGCGCCAGCGGTCCTCGCCCAGCGGCTCCAGCGCCCCCGGCGCCCTCCCAGACGCCGGGCCGCCTCCGCCACAGGGGCGTGCAGCGTGACGACCGCCCGGTAGGAGGGGGCGAGGTCCGAGAGCTTTCGGGCCACGCAGGAGGCCGCGTCGGCCGCGGGCAGCTCGCGCGGCGCGGTGCGCACGCCGGTCGGCCGGGGGTCGCTGAACCGCGCCGCCCGTCTCCCCCGAGCCGGACGCGGAGCCGGTGCCGGTCGCCTGACCCCGGCGCCCCCCGTACGGCACGGTACGGCCGCTTCGCGCACCGGGCCGTACCGGGGGACGATGGGACGGGAACGAGGGAGGAGTCAGCCATGGAGTTCGACGTCATCGTGGAGATACCCCAGGGTTCCCGGAACAAGTACGAGATGGACCACGACACGCACCGGATGCGGCTGGACAGGATGCTGTTCACCTCCACCCGCTACCCCGCCGACTACGGCTTCGTCGAAGGCACCCTCGGCCGGGACGGCGACCCGCTGGACGCTCTGGTCCTGGTCGGGGATCCCACCTTCCCCGGCTGCACCATCGAGTGCCGGGCGATCGCCATGTTCTGCATGACCGACGAGAAGGGCCCGGACGAGAAGGTGCTGTGCGTGCCCGCGCACGACCCCCGGTACGACGACATGCAGGACCTCGGCGACGTGCCCGAGTTCGACAGGCTGGAGATCACCCACTTCTTCGAGGTCTACAAGGACCTGGAGCCCGGCAAGTCCGTCGAGGGCTCCCACTGGGAGGGGCGGGAGCAGGCCTACGCGGAGATCGAGGCCGCCCGCCGGCGCGCCGCGCAGGGCGGCTGACGGCGCCGCCTCACCGCCTGGGCAGCCGCAGCGTGCGGCTCTCACCGGGCGCCACCGTGACGGCCCGGTCGTCCAGCACCGCCCGGATCGGCTGCTCCTCCGACTCCGGCACCGTGATCCGCACCCGCCCCGAGCCGAAGTGGACCTGAACGTCCCAGTGGCCGCGGTAGCGCAGGGTGAAGCCGAACTGCGACAGCTCCGGCATCGGCGCGGGATCCAGCAGCAGCTCGTCCCCGCGCGTGGCGAGCCCCGGCAGACCGCGCTGGACCAGGTCGAGCGTGCCGGCCATGGTCCCCAGGTGAATTCCCTCGGCCGTCGTGCCGCCCTGGATGTCGGCCACGTCACCGGTGAGCGCTTCCTGGCAGTACGCCCACGCGCCCGCCCGCCGCGCCCGGGCGAGCACCCAGCCGTGCACCAGGCCGCTGAGGGTCGAGCCGTGGCTGGTGCGGGCCAGGTAGTAGTCGAGCGTCGCATGCCAGGTCGCGTCGTCCAGCGGATACCCCAACCGCTCCAGGATCTCGCCCAGTTCGCGCGGCGGGAAAAGATAGCCCAGCATCAGCACGTCGGCCTGTTTCGACGCCTGGTAGCGGTTGGGCGTGTCGCCCTCGCTCTCCAGGATCCGGTCCAGCCGCCTGATGTCCCCGTACCGGGCGCGATAGGCCGCCCAGTCGAGCTCCGCCAGGTCGCCGTAGCCCTCGAACTGGCTGATGACCCCGGAGTGGAACGGCACGTACAGGGTGCGGGAGACCTCCTCCCAGCGGTCGGGCTCGTCGTGCTCCAGCCCGATGCGCTCGAACAGCTCCTGGCGGCGCGGTGCGGGCAGGGTGCGCACCACGTCCAGGGCGCGGCCGAGCACCCAGGCGGCGGTGACGTTGGTGTAGGCGTTGTCGTCGATGCCGGGGGTGCCGGCGTCCGGGTAGGCGTCGTGGTACTCGTCCGGGCCCACCACGCCCCGCAGATGGCAGCGGTGATCCCCGGCGGCCCGCACCGCCGAGTCCGCCCAGAAGCGGGCGATCTGCACCAGCATCTCCGCGCCCGCGGTGTGCAGGAACTCGGTGTCGCCGGTGGCCTCGCAGTAGCGCCACACGTTGTACGCGACGGCCGAACCCACGTGGTGCTGCAGCCGCGAATAGTCCGGGAGCCAGTGGCCCGACAGCGGGTTGAGATGGATCTCCTGGGTCTCCTCGCGGCCGTCGGTGCCGCTCTGCCACGGGAACATCGCCCCCCGGCGGCCGACCTCCTGCGCCGACCGGCAGGCGCGCGGCAGCCGGCGGTACCGGTGGCCCAGGAGCGCCCGGGAGACCTCGGGGAAGTGCAGATCCAGATAGGGCAGGACGAACAACTCGTCCCAGAAGACGTGACCGCGGTAGGCCTCGCCGTGCAGCCCGCGGGCCGGCACGCCCGCGTCGAGCTCCGCGGTGTGCGGGGAGAGCGTCTGGAGCACGTGGAACAGGTGGAGCCGCAGGATCCGCCCCGCCTCCCCGGGCACCCGCAACTCCGCGTGCCGCCACAGGCGTTCCCACGCCGTGCCGTGCGACGCCAGCAGCTCGTCGAAGGAGGGCGCCCGCACGGCCTCCTCGATCGTGGCGGCCAGCGGATCGCTGACGGCCGGATCGCGCGAGGTGTGCAGGGCGACGACCTTGTCGACCACGGCGCTGCCGCCGTCGGCGACCGGCACGGTGAGGGTCTGCGCCGCACGCCGCGCGGTCAGCCGCGTCTCCCGGCCGGCGTCGTCGCCGGTGGTCACCCGCGTGCGCCCGGCCAGGGTGATCCGCACGTCGGAGGCGGACGTACGGCACCGCAGCCACACGGTGTCGGGCTCCTGGACCCCGGTGTGCGAGCGGATCAGATGGCGGTTGGAGAGCCCGCGGTAGCGCGCCACGCCCGTGTTGGCGACCCGGCCGTCCAGCCCCGACTCCACCAGCAGCTCGCCCGACCAGCCCTGCGCGGTGAACTCCGTGCGCAGCGCCGCCAGATGTGGCTCGCCCATGTGCACCAGGCGCAGCTGACGTACCGTCAAACTGCTGTGCCGCGCGAGCCGGTAACGCACGACCCGGGTCAGCACCGCGTGCCTGAGGTCCAGGCTCTGGCGGTAGGCGAGCGGGGTGCGCCGGTCGGGCGTGAGCCACGGTCCCGGCCGCCCGCCGTGCGCGCCGGTGCGGAACCGCAGCGGGAGCCAGTTCGGCAGGTTGACCAGGTCCTCGTTGAAGACCTGCCGGTCGCCCACGACCGACGCCAGGCGGTTGTAGAGGCCGGCCGCGTAGGTCCCCGGGTAGTGCGCGCCGCCGGCCACGCTCTCCGGTGCCGCACCCCGGGTGGCGACGTAGCCGTTGCCGAGGGTGCACAACGACTCCCGCAGCCGCTCCCGGCCCGGGTCGTACCCCTCGTACTCCCACGTCCAGCCGTCCATCCCTCCGATCATCGCGCCGCCGGGCGCCTTCGCGCGATCCGGGACGCGGGGGGCGGGGTTTTAGACGAGGGGGCTCAGGCGCGCGGGCCGCTCCCGCTCCACTGCGGGCCGACCACGGCCCATTCGTGTTCCCACTCGGCCGCGCGGCGGCGGTCGAGCGCGGCCCCCGCGGCGCGGCGCACGGCCAGCAGGAGCACACAACTGCCGCCGCCCACCGCCGCGCCGACCGCCCACGCCTGGGTCTGCCGCTGTGCGGCGCTGAGCGGCTGGTCGGTGAGGCGGCCGCGGCCGTCCAGCCACACCGTGGCGGCGGCGCCGGCCTTCAGTCCCGAGTCGACCGGCGCTTCACCGGTGCGCTGCGTGCCGTCCGGCGCCGTCCAGCGCACCAGCGCGCGAGCCCGGCTGGAGACGGCGTCGGTGTCCCCGACCAGGGCCCGGCCGGGGGCGTCGCGGACCAGCACGGCGGAGACCGGATGGCGGTCGTGGCCCTGGCTGCGCAGCGAGTCGTCGACACTCCAGGAGGCGACCAGTCCGGCCGCGGGCGCGCCCACGGCGGCCAGCGCCGCCAGGACCATGGCGATCCACGCCTCCAGCACGTCGCAGCGGCGCCTGAGCGGATTGCGCCGCAACCGCCACAGTCTCACCCTGGTGCTCATGGCAGGCCCCCTCTTCCGGCGGTGCCCGAACACGGCATGTGCCTGTGGACATCATCTCTCCGGCCGGGCTGACCAGGGAAGAACCCGCGGAACGCGGGCCCCGGCGGCGCACCCGCCCCCGGTCACCCCTGCGGGCGCGGCGACTCGAGGTTGCGCCGGACCAGCCGGGTGATGTCCTCGGCGGTCACGAGGCCCACCAGACGCCCGCCGTCCATCACCAGGATCGGGGCCGTGAGCGACGAGCCGAGCCGTTTCAGCGCCGTCAGAAGCTCCTCCTCGGGCGCGGCGACCGGGCACGCCGAGGCCGGGGTCGCCACATCGCGCACCCGCACCTCCTCCCGGCGGCCGGGCGGCACCATGGCGATCCGGCGCGGGGAGACCACGCCGCTGGGGCGCCCCTCGAAGTCGATCAGCGGTACCGGCTTGCGCCGGTCGTCGGGGGCGATCCGGTCGAGGAAGCGGTCCACGGTGAGCCAGTCGGGCGCGGTGGCCGCGGGCACCGACATGGCCCGAGCCACCGTCACCCCGCGCAGCGCGGCCTCCAGGGCGCTGCGGCGCAGCTCCGCCGTGGCCGTGGAGGAGACGAAGAAGCCGACCAGCATCAGCCACAGCCCCCCGGACCAGCCGCGCAGGAAGCCGATGCCGCCGAGCCCCACCAGCAGCATCCCGGTGATCCGGCCGGCCCGGCCCGCCACCCGGTCGGCCCGCTCGCGGTCCCTGCGCCACCACCACAGGGCCGCCTGGAGGACCCGGCCGCCGTCCAGCGGCGCCGCGGGCAGCAGGTTGAAGCCGGCCAGGAGCAGATTGGCCCAGCCCAGCCAGGCGAGCACCGCCGTGACCACCGCCAGGCCGGGCAGTGTGGCGGCGGCCATGGCGAGCCCGATCGCCACACCGCCGAAGGCCAGGCTGGCCAGCGGCCCGCTGGTGGCGATGGCGAACGCGGCGCGCGGGCTCTCCGCCTGGCCCATCCGGGTCACCCCGCCCAGCGCCCACAGGGTCATGTCCTCGACCTTCACCCCGGCGCGGCGGGCCGTCACGGCGTGCGCGGACTCGTGCGCGACCAGGCTCACCAGCAGCAGCACCGCGCCGAACACCCCGCCGAGGGCGTACGCCGACGCGGAGTGCCCCGGCGACCACAGCGGAAGCGTCTGGCTGCTCAGGCTGTAGCCGAACACCATCACCAGCAGCGGCGCACTCCAGTGCAGGCGCAACGGCACCCCGAAGAGCCGCCCGATCCGTGTGGAACCGTCCATCACCACTCTCCCCGCGCTGTTGCCAGCATCGCGCGGGTCGCCCTTCGGCGACAGGCCCGCAACGGCCGCGAACGGCGACTGCGGGGCGCGCGTCCGGCCGCCTCACTCCGCAATCAGCACCGCCACGCCGGTGATGGCGCCCGCGGCCAGATCCGCAAGGGCGCGATCGGCCTCCTCCATGCTGTACCGCCGCACGTGCACCGTGGGACGCAGCCGTGCCGCCTCGGCCAGGTAGGCGCGGCCGTCGGAGCGGGTGTTGGCGGTGACACTGCGCACGTTGCGCTCCTGGAACAGATGGCGTTGGTAGTCCAGGCCCGGGATGGCGCTCAGATGGATGCCGGCGATCGAGAGCGTGCCGCCCCGGTCCAGCGCGGCGAGGGCCACCGGCACCAGCTCGCCGGCGGGCGCGAACAGGATCGCGGCATCCAGCGGCTCCGGCGGCTGCGCGTCGGCGGGTCGCGCCGAGGCGCAGCCCAGTTCGAGCGCCAGCCGCCGGGCGCCCTCACCCCGGGTCAGCACGTGGACGGTGGCACCGCGCGCGATCGCGAGCTGCGCGGTCAGGTGCGCGGAGGCGCCGAAGCCGTAGAGCCCGAGGCGTCCGCCGGGCGGCAGTTGGGCGCGTTCCAGGGCCCGGTAGCCGATGATGCCCGCACACAGCAGCGGTGCGACCTCCTCGTCGGGCCACCCCTCGGGGAGCCGGTAGACGTACCGGGAGTCCACCACGGCATGACCCGCGTAGCCGCCGTCGATGTCCCAGCCGGTGTAGCGGGAATACGGGCACAGGTTCTCGCGGTCCGACCGGCAGAAGCGGCAGGTGCCGCAGGTGCCCGCCAGCCATGCGGCGCCGATCCGGTCCCCCGGCCCGAAGCCCTGGGCGTCGGGGCCCGTGGCCATCACCCGCCCGACGATCTCGTGGCCCGGCACGGTCAGCGGCCGGCGCGGCAGCAGATCGCCTTCGGCGAGGTGGAGGTCGGTGCGGCACACCCCGCACGCGTTGATCCGGATCAGGATCTGCTCACCCGCGGGTGCGGGCAGAAAGCGTTCGACGCGGCGCAGCGGCCCCGAGGAGATCGGCCCGGGCTCGGCCACGGCCCAGGCGGTGGTCGTCACTGCCGGCGGCGGTGGCGTGGACACGCTCGTCCTCCGAGGCCTTCAGTAACGCAGTACGCGGCCGGACGGCGTGCGCAGGTCCAACGGCGGCTGCCGACGGGAACGTCTCGGGCGCGGTGTCACCTTCGTGCGGATCATGTCTGGACCGCCTCCTGGTCGATTGGCGGGGGATCCTCAGCGGGTTCCCCGCGTGACGCGTCGGGACACCTGTTCGATGCGCTGGGGGCGGGCGGGGCGGGCTCGCCGCGTTGCGGTGCCGCCTTCGGTGCCCGAAAGGTGTGGCGCGGTTCATCGATCGACGTGGCCGGTCCGTAAAGCCCCTGGACGGGAAGATCCCCCCCGGGGTGCGCCCTGGCGGGGGATCTTCCCGGGTCCGCGCCGACGTGCGGCGCGGGACGGACGGGCTCGGGTCTGCGGACTTACGACTCCGAGCGGGAGCCGTTCCTACGGCGCATGTAGAGCGTGCCGCCGCCGGCCGCCGCGGCGAGCAGGGCCCCACCGCTGGCCAGTGCGCCGGCGTCCGCGGTCAGGGCGCCACCCTGGCCCGCGTGCACACCGTGGCCGGGAGACTTCTGGCCGTGCTCCTGCTCCTGGCCGTGCTCTTCCTGGCCGTGCTCCTGCTCCTGGCCGTGCTCCTCACGGCCGTGCTCCTCCTCCTGGCCGTGCTCCTCGTGGTGGTGGCGGTGGACGATGACGAAGGTCTCGAAGTGGCGCCCGCCGGGGCACCGGCCACCGATCTGGAACCGTTCCTCGTACCCCTCGCCCTCGCCGGTCCTCTGGGCGCCGTTGCGCTCGTCGCCGCCGCGGCCGAAGCCTTCGCCGCCGCCGCGGCCGAAGCCGCCCTCGTCGCCTTCGCCGCCGCGGCCGAAGCCTTCGCCGCCACCGCGGCCGAAGCCGCCCTCGCCGCCTTCACCGCCGCGGCCGAAACTGTCGTCGCCGCCGCGGCCGAAGCCGTCGTCGCCGCCGTGGTTGCGGCCGTGCTCGCGGCCTTCATGCCTGCCGTGCTCGCGGCCATGGCCCTCTTCCCCGCCGCCGTAGTCGCGGTCGTGGGGTTCGATGCGGGTCCGGCCGACGAACACCTCGCCGCCGTGGTGGTGGCGACCGCCGACCTGATCCAGGGGAAGGGGCCGGGAGAAGGCGTCGGAGTGGGCCCAGATGGTGTGTCCCTCTTCACCACGGCCGCCGTGCCAGCCGGTCCAGCCGCACTTCACGACGACGGTGACGATCTCACCGGGCGAGACCTCGTGGGGGTGGACATGGGCCTCGGGCCGGCGGAAGTCGTGGTTGGGGACGGCTGTGGCGGCCGGGGCGGCGAAGGCTATGAGGCAGCTGGTGCCGGCGAACGCGGCGGCCACGATACGGTTGCGACGCATGTGGATCTCCCACTTTCCCGGGCGCAGCCACAGACTCGTTCATCTGTGTCATCACGTCACTACGCTCCGTGGCCACGACGCTAGGTCCGCCCCTTTCGCCCCGCAATGCGAGTAGGGCATTAGGGGACACCGGGGGAGGATTGCGGCATGCCGGGTCCGGGTGTCCGGAGCGCCGCCGTCCGGGTGAACGGGATGCCGACGCCGCGAGCCGATACCTGATGGATCGTCAAATCCCTTTGAGGCAGCCGCAAACGGCGGGAATTCGCCGGGCGCCGTGCGGGATGTCGGGCAGGATGGGCGGATGTTCATCATCGTCGGCGGCCCGTCCGCCTCCGGGAAGACGACGCTGTGCCGTCTCCTCGCCCAGGAGGTGGGGGCCGTCCACGTGAGCGTCGAGGCCGTCGAGCGCGCCATGGTCGGCGCCGGCCTGGCCAAGGCGGCCATCGGGTCGGCCGGGTACGCGGTCGGCCAGGCCCAGGCGGAGGAACACCTGCGCCAGGGACTGACGGTGCTCGCCGATTCCGCGAACGCCCTTGCCGTCACCCGTGAGGCGTGGCGTGCCGTGGGCGTCCGCGCGGCGGTCCCCACCATCGAGGTCGAAGTCGTCTGCACCGACCCGGAGGAACTCCGGCGCCGGATGAAGTCCCGCGACCGCGGCGAGGACGAGCAGGCGCGCCGCCGCTACGAGCCGTGGGAGCGCGACCGCCTCGTCGTGGACACCGCCGGGCGAACGCCCGCGGAGTGCCTGGACCGACTACGCCGCGGCATCGATCTGCTGCTGCCCTCGGTGGGTGAAGGAGCCGAGGCCCCGCTGCACGGGGAGGCGGTGGTGCTGCGCCCGCCGACCCCGGCCGACATCCCCCGGCTGGCCCGCATCCGAGCCACCCCGCAGGTCGCCGCGTACTGGCGCGGCGGCCCCGACTTCACCGCGGAGGTCGCCGGCGACTTCAACGCCCCCGGGACGCGGGCTCTGGTGATCGAACACGCCGGACGGGCGGTCGGCCAGATCCAGTGGACCGCCGAGGACGACCCCGACTACCGCCGCGCCGGCATCGACGTCTACCTCGACCCGGCTCTGCACGGGCGAGGGCTGGGTGCCGACGCGGTCCACGCACTCGCCCGGCACCTGACGCGCGACGAGGGGTTCCACCGGCTGACCATCGACCCGGCAGCCGACAACGTGGCCGCGATCCGCGCCTACGCCAAGGCGGGGTTCCGCCCGGTCGGCGTCATGCGGCGGTACGAGCGCGGGGCGGACGGCACGTGGCACGACGGCCTCCTGATGGACCTGCTCGCGGAGGAGCTGCCCGAACGGCCCGGCGACGGGAACGGCGATCACCGGGCAGCCCCGCCGGCCGGCTGAGGCCGCCGGCCGCGCGGTGGCCGATCCGCGGCGTGGAAGCCGCCCGTGGTGCCGGCGCGGCCCGCCGGTCCGGTGCCCGCCGGGTACGGGTTCGCCGGCCCGCGGCGCGCCGAGGCGCCGACGGCCGGGCCGCATCCGAGGGCAACGGCGGGTGGCCGAAGGGGAGCTGCCGGCGACGCCGACCGGTCCCGGGGTGCCTGTACCGGCTCGACGCAAGCGGACTCGGCCCACACACCGGAGCCGGGCGGCGCTCTCGTGCCCAGCAGCCGGCGGCCGAAGGGGGTTGCCGGCCACCCACCGGTCGCGGGACGCCTGCACCCGGTCGGCACGGCCCCGCTCGGCCCGCGCCGGTGCGGCCCCGCGGCCCACGGCCGACGTGCCGCAGGGGGGAGCGGCGGTCGGCCGGTCGGTCGCCGTCGCTGCGGGGAGCGATCCGGGGCCGCTGGGTGCGACGTGTTCGCCGAGAGCCCTCGCCCGACGACGGAACCCACCCGGCGCCGCCGGCACCCGTGCGCGCGCCGCAGGTCCGCCGCCGGCCGACGTCATGGCCGTGGCGGTGGGGGCGGCGGCGACGGCCGCGAACCGCTCCATGGGGCGTCGCGGTCGGTGAGGGCTGTTCATCGTCCTCCGATCTCGGGCGACTGCGCGAGGCCAGTGACGCTAGAGCCGTGAATCGCGCAGGTCAACGGCCGTCTCCGAAGCGTTAGAAACCGAAGGTGGCCAGGGTGTCCGGGTGTGCTGGAGGTGATGGTGTGGCTCTTGGGGCGGTTTTCACAGGATCACCACAGCACTCGGGCGCCGTCTCGTATGGCGTTCCCGACGGGTAAAGGGTTGACCAACAGCTGAGGTTCCTTGGCCGCTGATGTGTGCAGGTTGTGAAGAAAGTGTGGACGACTGGAGTACGGGATTGTCTTCGCGGTGGATATGCATATGAACTTGCCCGGATTCTCCGGCCAGGCGTGCCGGCGAAGCAGTAATCGATGTCTTCCCCCGCTGGTCGTCCCGGAGATCCCTCGACCATGCGGACATCCACCGCCCCGTGTCACGGAGCGGTCAGCGCGACAGGAGCAGGTATGGCGGTCTCGACACCTGGACTCGGACAAGCCGCTGCAAGTCGACACCTACACCGGGATGTCGGCTTCTGGGGACTTATGTTCGTATCTCTCGGCTCGATCATCGGCTCGGGCTGGTTGCTCGGTGCCCTGACGGCTGCGACCAAGGCGGGTCCCGCGTCGGTCATCTCATGGGTTCTCGCCGCCGCGATGCTGGTGGTCCTCGCCCTCGTCCACGCGGAGCTCGGCGGCGCCTACCCGGTCGCGGGCGGCACCGCCCGGTACCCGTTCTTCGCCTACGGGCCGCTCGCTGGCTTCACGGCAGGGTGGTTCGGCTGGGTGCAGGCCGTCACCATCGCCCCGATCGAGGTCGAGGCGACGCTCTCCTACACGGCCCACATCGGCTGGGTGAAGGACAACGTCACCCTCCTCGACGCGAACGGCTTCCTCACCGGGACCGGCATCGTGATCGCCAGCCTCTTCATGCTTGTCTTCACGATCATCAACGTCGTGGGTGTGAAGCTGCTGTCCGAGACCAACTCGGTCACGGTGATCTGGAAGACCATCGTTCCGCTGCTGACCGTGGTCGTGCTGCTCGCCCTGACCTTCCACTCGGGTAACTTCAGCGCCGGCGGCGGCTTCGCCCCCTACGGTGCGCACGGTGTCTTCGCCGCTCTGCCGGCGGGTGTGGTCTTCTCCCTGCAGGGCTTCGAGCAGGCCATCCAGATGGCGGGCGAGGCCCGGAACCCGCAGAAGGACATCTCCCGCGCGGTGATCGTGGCCACCATCACCGGCACGATCGTCTACCTGCTGCTGGAGGTCGCCTTCATCGGTGCGCTCGACCCGCACAACCTGCTGCACGGCTGGGCCAACCCGATCGGCAAGGGCGACTTCGGCCCCTACGCGACGATCGCGACGGCGGCGGGCGCGGGCTGGCTCGCGGTCGTGCTCTACATCGACGCCGTGATCTCGCCGGCCGGTACCGGCCTGGTCTACGTGGCGACGACCTCCCGTCTGTCGTACGCCATGGGCCACGAGCGGGCGCTGCCCCGCTTCCTGTCCCGGGTGAGCCTGCGCGGTGTGCCGCTGTGGTCGATCATCATGACCTTCGTGCTCGGCGAGGTCTGCTTCCTGCCCTTCCCGAGCTGGCAGACCCTGGTCGGCCTGATCACCTCGGCCACCGCGATGATGTACGCCTACGCGCCGGTCTCGCTGCACGCCCTGCGGCTGCGCGACGCCGACCGCCCGCGTCCGTACAAGCTGCCGGCCTGGCGGGTGATCTCTCCGCTCGCCTTCATCTCGGCCGACCTGATCATCTACTGGTCGGGCTTCGAGGCCGACTGGAAGCTCGGCATCAGCCTGCTGATCGGCCTGGCGCTCTTCGCGGCCACCCGGATCTTCGGCATCCCGGCCGACGAGCGGCCCAACCTGCAGTGGAAGGCCTCCATGTGGGTGTGGCCGTGGCTGCTCGGGCTGATCGTCATCGGCGAGTTCGGCCGGTACGGCGGCAACAACACGATCCCCGACAACCTGGACTCGCTGGTCGTGGTCGCGTTCAGCCTGGTGATCTACTTCTGGGCCGTCACGCTGGCGATGCCCCGGGAGGACGTGCAGGCCGCGGTGGCCGGGGAGGAGCAGATCGAGTTCCCCGACGCGCTCGCCGAGGCGTGATGCGCTTCGTGTGACTGAGGCCCCTCGGGGTCACCAGGAGGGCCGGACACCGGGAGCACCGGTGCCCGGCCCTCCTGCGTCGGCGGCGCGTCGGGGGTGATGTCCCGGGAGCCGCCGACCCGCCGGGGCGGGGGGAGTCAGCGCGAGCGGGCCGGCTCGGGTACCGCGGCCGTCTCGTCGCCCGCTGTCTCGGGCGCGGCGGCCGACGGCTCCCCGCCGCCCTCGGATATGCCGAACCGCTCGTGGAACCGGCGCAGCGGACCCGGCGCCCACCAGGTGGCCCGGCCGGACAGCCGCATCACGGCCGGGACCAGCAGGGTGCGCACCACCATCGCGTCCATGAGCACGGCCAGGGCGATGCCGAGCCCCAGCATCTTGGTGTTGGCGACCCGCGAGGTCCCGATGGCCACCATCACCACGGCGAGGATCACCGCGGCCGAGGTGATCAGGCCTCCGGTGCGCTGCACCCCGAAGACGACGGCCCCGTGGCGGTCCCCGGTGCGGTCGTGCTCCTCCTTGATCCGCGACAGGAGGAAGACGCCGTAGTCCATGGACAGGCCGAACGCCACGCAGAACATCAGCACGGGCAGGGTGGTCTCGATGCTGCCGGTCGCGGTGAACTCCAGCAGCCGGGACAGGTGCCCGTCCTGGAAGACCCACACGACCGCGCCGAACATGGCTGTCAGGCTCAGGGCGTTGAGCAGCACCGCCTGCACCGGGATCAGCACGCTCCCGGTGAGCAGGAAGACCAGGATCAGCGTGACCACGGCGATCAGTGCCGCCGCCCACGGCAGCCGCTCGCCGATGGCGTGCTCGGTGTCCACCAGCTGCGCCGCCTCCCCGGTGACCGAGGCCTTGAACGGGGCCGGCACGGTCCGGATGGCGCCTACCAGCCGCTGGCTCGAGGCGTCGATTGCTTCGCCCTTGGGGAGCACGGTGACATAGGCGGCGTGTCCGCCGGCGTCCCCGACGGGACCGTCCACCCGTACGACGGAGGGCAGTTGGGAGAGCCGGTGGGTGTAGTCGGCGAGCGCGGCGCGGGAGGGGGCGCCCTCGGCGAGGACGGTGATCGCCCCCGAGGGGCTGCCCGGGAACTGGTGGCGTATCTCGTCCTGCACCGCGTGCGATTCGGCGGCGGCGGGCAGCTGCCGGTCGTCGGCCGTGCCGAACTGCACGCGCAGGAAGGGCAGTCCGAGCAGCAGCAGTGCGGTCACAGCCCCGACGGCGAACAGCGGCGCACGGCGCATCACCAGGCGTGTCAGCCGCGCGTACGCCGCTCCCGGCTGGGCCGGCCGGGAGCGGCGCACCACCCGGCGCAGATCCAGCGCGTTGACCCGGTGGCCCAGCAGCACCAGCGCGGCGGGCAGGACGGCCAGGGCCGCCCCGGCGGCCAGCAGCACCACGGCGATGCCCGCGTAGGCGAACGAGCGCAGGAAGTACTGCGGGAAGAGCAGCATCGCCGCCAGCGACGCGGCGACGGTGAGGGCCGAGAACAGCACCGTGCGTCCCGCGGTGCGCAGGGTGGCCGCCACGGCGGTGCGCGGCTCGCTGCCGGTGGCCAGCTCCTCGCGGAACCGCCGCACGATGAACAGCGCGTAGTCGATCGCCAGGCCGAGTCCGAGGGCCGTCGTCAGATTCTGGGCGAACACGGAGACGGTGGTGAACTCGGTGATGCCACGCAGCACCGCGCTGGTGCCGAGGATGGCCACGATGCCGATGCCCAGGGGCAGCAGCGCTGCGACCGCACTGCCGAAGACCATCACCAGCAGCACCAACGTGATCGGCAGGGCGATCATCTCGGCGCGGACCAGGTCCTGCTGGATGGTGGTCTGCAACTCGTCGCGCACCGCGGCCAGTCCGCCGATGCGCACCTCGACGGCGCCCTGCCGTCCGCGGTACCGGGGCGCCAGGTCTTTGACCGCCGCGGCCACCGCGTCGTCGCTGCCCCGGATGCGGGCGCTGACCAGGGCCTCGGTGCCGCTCTTGGAGCGCAGCGCCGGGGCACCGGTGTCCCAGTAGGAGGTGACACCGGCGACGGAGGGCTCGGCGGCGAGCCTGCGGGCGAGGGCGCGGCCGGCCGATGCGACGGCGGGGGCGTCGACCCCGGCGCCGCGGCCGCTCACCAGCAGGACGAGGTTGGGCTGGGAGGCCGGGAAGTGCTTCTGGAGCGCGGCGGTCGCGTACGACGACTGGGAGTGGGGCGCCTCCCAGCCCCCGCCCGACAGCCGGTCCGCGACTCCGCTGCCCGCCACCACCGCGAGGGCCGTGAAGAACAGGGCGAGCAGCAGGGTGAGCCCCGGCCGGGCGGTGACCACCCGGGTCCACCCCCCGGCCGCCGGCCCGCGTTTGACATTGGACATCACCGAGGTGTCCCCTCCCCAGGGAAACCGTTCCGCGGCGGTGCCGGGGAACGGTGGTGGCCGTAGAATCGAAAAAATACGAGCGGCAGCTCGCGTTTCCCCAGAATGCGAGCGAGCGCTCGCGTTTGTCAACGCTGATTGGGGTGTACACGTGTCCGAGGCGGAAGAGAAGCCTCGCCGCCGTCAGGCGCGAGGCGAGCGCCGGGTGGCGCAGCTGCTGGAGGCGGCGGCCGCGGTCTTCTGCTCATCCGGCTACACCGCGGCGAGCACCAACGCCATCGCCCGCGAGGCCGGGGTCTCCCCGGGCACGCTCTACCAGTTCTTCCCCAACAAGGAAGCCATCGCCGTGGAGCTCGGCGGCATGCTCATCCACCGCATGCACGAGGCCCACGCCATGGTCTTCACGGAGGAGACCGCGGCGCTTCCGCTGCGCGAGATGATCGACCAGATAGTCGACCGGTTCGTCGAGTTCAACTGCGCCAACCCGGCGTTCCTCGCGCTGATCAAGAGCCCCGACACACCGGGCAAGGTCGCCGCCGACCACGACGTGCTCCACGACCGGTTGCTGGAACGGGTCGGCGGGCTGCTCGCGCTGCGCGCGCCCGGGCTGTCCGAGGAGAAGCGCAGACGTGTCGCGACGACCGTGTTCGCCATGTTCAAGGCGGGCGTCGAACTGGTCGTGGCCCACGAGGGCGCCGAACGGGACGGCTACGTCGAGGAGTTGAAGGACCTGCTCTACGGCTACCTCGCGCCCCAGCTCGGCACCGGGGCCGCGCGGGTGTGACCGGCGTCCGGGGCCGCGCGGCTACTCCTCGGCAAGAAGAGCGGGCAGCAGCGCGTCCGGGCGGGCCGGGAGCGTGCGCACCCGGATGCCCGTGGCGTGGTGGATGGCGTTGGTGATCGCCGCCGCCGTGCCGACGATGCCGAGTTCGCCGATGCCCTTGGAACCCATGGGATTCAGATGCGGGTCGTCCTCGTCGAGCCAGTGGGCCTCGATGCTCGGCACATCCGCGTTGACGGGGATGTGATAGCTCGCCAGGTCGCGGTCCGCGTGATCGCCGAACCGCGGGTCCATCGTGCTGCCCTCCATGAGCGCCATGCCGACGCCCATGGTCATGCCGCCGATCAACTGCGAACGGGCGAGCCGGGGGTTGAGGATCCGGCCCGCGGCGAACACGCCCACCAGGCGCCGCAGCCGGGCCTCGCCGGTGTCGGTGTCCACCTGGACCTCGGCGAACTGCGCGCCGAAGGCGTGCCGGGCGTACTCGGCTCCCTGCTTGACGTCCTCGGTGGTGTCGGCCGACGCCGACAGGCCGTCGGCCGGCACGGATCCGCCATGGGTCGCGACCAACTCCCGCAGCCCGGTGCACGCCTTGTGCACGGCCCACCCCCACGACGCGGTCCCCGACGACCCTCCGGCCACGGAGGCGGGCGGCAGTTCGCTGGATCCGATCTCCACCCGCACCCGGCTCGGCGCGACCTCCAGCACGTCGGCCGCGATCTGCGCGAGCACGGTACGCGCACCGGTGCCGATGTCGGTGGCGTCCACCCGGACCCGGAAACCGCCGTCCGGATCCGCGTAGGCCTCCGCCTGGCACGCGTTGACGTAGACCGGGTAGGTGGAGGCGGCGACCCCGCTGCCCACCAGCAGCCGGCCTTCCCGCCGCGATCCGGGGCGCGGGTCGCGGTCGTGCCAGCCGAAGCGGCGCGCCCCCTCGCGCAGGCACTCCACCAGAAGCCGGCTGCTGAACGGATGACCCGAATCGGGCTCGAACTCCGGCTCGTTGCGGATGCGCAGCTCCACCGGATCGACCTCGCACGCCTCCGCCAGCTCGTCCATCGCCGCCTCCAGGGCGAACATCCCCGGGCATTCGCCGGGCGCCCGCATCCACGACGGCGTGGGCATGTCGAGCCGCGTCACCCGGTGCGTGGTGCGGCTGTGCGGGGAGTGGTACATCACCCTCGCCGGGACGGCCGCCTGCTCGACGTACTCCTGGAGCGTGGAGGTGCACGTGGTGACCTCGTGGGCCAGCGCGTGGATCCGGCCGTCCATCTCGGCGCCCATCCGGATCCGGTGGATCGTCTCGGGCCGATGGCCCACCACCGCGGCCAACTGCTGCCGCGGCAGCGTGAGTTTGACCGGGCGGCCCACGGTCCGGGCCGCCATCGCGGCCAGCACCACGTGCGGGCGCGGGGTGCCCTTGGCGCCGAACCCCCCGCCGACGTGCTCGCTGATCACCCGCACGCGCCCGGCGTCGAGCCCGAACAGGTCGGCCAGGGCGCGCCGCACGGCAGTCGCGCCCTGGCTTGAGTCGTGGACCGTCAGGTCGTCACCGTCCCAGGAGGCCATGGCCGAGTGGGGTTCCATCGGATGGTTGTGCAGCGCCGGGATGTGGTAGACGCGGTCGATCCGCACCGGGGACGCCGGGTACTCGCCCTTGAAGTCGCCGCGTTCGCGGGCGCCCGGATAGCCGCCGTTGGCCGTCTCCGGCACGTACAGCCCCCTGTGCTCCGCGGTGAGGACGACGTCGTGCGGCTCGGGCGCGTAGTCGACGCGGACCCTTTCGGCGGCGGCCCGCGCGGCCTCGAGGGAGGTGGCGACGGCCAGCGCGACGAACTGCCCGCGATGGGCGACGCGCGGGGACTGCAGCACGTCCAGCATCGGGTCACCGGACTCGTGCAGGCGCGGGGCGTTGGCATGGCTGAGGACCGCCAGCACGGCGGGGTCGGCGAGCGCCGCCGTGTCGTCGACCGCGGTGACCCGGCCGCGTGCGATGGCGGCCGGCACCGGCCAGGCGTAGGCGACGTCACGAGGGTGGTGCTCGGCGGCGTAGCGGGCCTGGCCGGTGACCTTCGCGCGGCCCTCCAGGCGCTCCAGGGGAGAGCCGAGGGCGGGGCGCTCGGTGGTGGTCATCGGGAGCCTCCGGGGTCGCGTCCGGCGAGGTCGGCCAGCAGGCGCACGGCGGTGTTGGCGGCCATCGGCACCTTGTAGCCGTTCTCCCGCAGCGGTCGGGAGGCCGCCAACTCCCCCTCGACGGCGTGCCGGAACGCCTCCTCGGTGGCCGGACCGCCCAGCAGCGCCTGTTCGGCGACGCGGGCCCGCCACGGCTTGGCGGCCAGCGCGCCGAAGGCGAGCCGCACGTCCTGGACGACCGCGTCGCGTACCCGCAGCACGGCCGCCACCGAGACCAGCGCGAAGGCGAACGAGGCGCGGTCGCGGACCTTGCGGTAGGCCGAGCGGGTGCCGTCGGGCAGCGGCGGCAGCTCGATCGCCGTGATGAGCTCGCCGTGGCGCAGCACGGTGTCGCGGTGCGGTTCGTCGCCCGGCAGCCGGTGCAGCCCGGCCACCGGGATCCGCCTGTCGCCCGCGAGGGAGACCAGTTCGACCTGGGCGTCGAGGGCGGCGAGCGCCACGGCCATGTCGCCGGGGTGGGTGGCCACGCAGTGTTCGGAGGCGCCCAGGACCGCCAGGTCGCGGTGCTCGCCCTCCCGGGCCGGGCAACCCGAGCCCGGACGGCGCTTGTTGCACGGTTTTGCGGGGTCCTGGAAGTACAGGCAGCGCGTGCGTTGCAGCAGATTGCCGCCGGCCGTCGCGGTGTTGCGCAGTTGCACGGAGGCACCGGACAGCAGGGACTGGGACAGCACGCGGTAGCGCTCGCGCACCAGCGGATGCGAGGCCAGCTGGGTGTTGCGTACCGCGGCACCGATGCGCAGGCCTCCGGCCTCGCCCTCCTCGACCTTGTCGAACGGGAGCCGGCTGACGTCGACGAGGAGCTCGGGGGTCTCGGCGCCGAGCTTCATCAGGTCGACCAGATTGGTGCCGCCGGCGAGGAAGCGGGCGTCGGGGTCGGCGGCCAGCAGGGCGACGGCGGCACGGGGGTCGGTGGCGCGTTCGTAGCGGAACGGCTTCACGAGGCGACCTCCCGGACCGCGGCCACGATGTTGGCGTAGGCGCCGCAGCGGCACAGGTTGCCGCTCATGCGCTCGCGGATCTCGGCGTCGGTGAGCTCGACCGGGCCGTTGCCGCTCAGGATGCTCGGCCGGCCCGCGGCGGCCTCCTCGACCACGGCGACCGCGGAGCAGATCTGACCGGGTGTGCAGTAGCCGCACTGGAAGGCGTCGTGGTCGAGGAAGGCCTGCTGCACCGGGTGCAGGGTGCCGTCCGCGGCGGCCAGGCCCTCCACGGTGGTGACCCGCGCGCCGTCCACGGCCACCGCCAGCAGCAGGCAGCTGTTGACCCGGGCGCCGTCCACCAGCACCGTGCACGCGCCGCACTGGCCGTGGTCGCAGCCCTTCTTGGTCCCGGTCAGCCCGGCGTGCTCGCGCAGGACGTCCAGGAGCGTGGTCCGGTTGTCGAGCTCGGACGCGTAGCGGTCGCCGTTGACGTACAACGTGACCTGCGTCGAGGTGCCCATGGCGCGCCCTCCTTCGTACGGGTCGGCACAGCCTTCCTGGCTAACCGCTGCCGTCCGGTGCCAAACCCGGTTGCCCCCGCGTGGGCGACACGGCGCGCGGGGGGCGGCGAAGGCGCGTCAGGGAGCGGGGGCGGAGGCGGTCATCACGGTGCCCTGGGCCACCGCGCAGAGCACGGTGTTCCCGTCGGCGTCCACCGTGGACAGCTCGCAGCGGCACACGGCCTGGCGGCGGCCCGCGCTGACCACCTCGGCGTGGGCGCGCAGGGTCCGGCCGCGGGCCGGGCGAAGGTAGTTGACGGTGAAGCCGCCGGTGAGGACCGCCGGGCCCAGGGCGCTGCCGCCCGCGAAGGTGATGGCGTTGTCGGCCGCGTAGGAGAGCACGCCGCCGTGCAGGAAGCCGTTCTGCTGCTTGAGTTCGTCGCGGACGTCGACCTCCAGCGTCGCCGCGCCCGCGCCGAACTCGGTGAGGCGGGCGCCGAGCAGACGGCTGAACGGCTGGGCGGCCAGCGCCAGCCGGGCGGTCGCGAGGTCGAGCGTCTCGGTCGAGGTCATGACATCCCTTCCAGTGTCCGGGCGACACGTTACCCGGGCGTAGATCCGGGAAACAGGTGCGCACGCCTTCCCCGGGGCGCATCATCGGCTCCATGGTCATGACGAACATCTTTTTCGTCGGCGGCGCGAGGAACGGCACCACCGCGACGTGGGACCTGGAACCCGGTGCCGACATCTACGACGACAACATCTTCCGGCCGCCCGAGCTGTACCGGCGCACCCGCGAGACGAAGGTCATCGGCAGGTTCCAGTACACGGTCTTCCGGTACGACCCCTCGGCGCCCCCGCCCGGGGGCCGGGCGCCGGGCGCGCAGGGCTGACGCTCAGTCGCCGAGCCCCGCATCCTCCAGGTCCAGGGCGCGCTGCAGGCGGCGGCGCGTGACGTCGCTTATCTCGTTGTCCGCGTAGAGCCGCTGCAGTTCGGCGGTCTCGGCGGCGATCACCGCCTGGCGCAGCGCCCGGTAGGCGGCGGCCGTGCCCTCCGGCGGGGTGCCCGTCTCCGGGTGGTCTCCGGACTCGTCGAGGCGGGTGCGCAGGGAGCGCCGGATCTGGTCGATCACCACGGCGGGGGCGGCCTCCAGGTCCGCGAGCTCCTCCAGGTGGGACAGGCCCGCCCGGGCGAGCGCGGCCCTGGCCCGGGTCTCCTCGCGCGCGGTGTGCTCGGGCTCCAGGGCGATCCCGGACCACCGCACGACCGGGGCCAGCGTGAAGCCCTGGAGGACCAGGGTGGCGACGACGACGCCCGTGGTGATGACCAGTACGAGCGAGCGGTGCGGCAGGGGAGCGCCGCCGTGCGTGGCCAGCGGGATCGACAAGGCGGCGGCCAGCGGCATGACGCCCCGGGTACCCGCCCAGGTGACGACCGCGGGGATCCGCCAGGACACCGCCGCGGCGCCCCGGCGGTGCTGCATCAGAGCCGACAGCGGGAAGACGCCCAGCAGCCGGATGCCGATCACGGTGGCGGCCACCGCGGCCACCCCCAGCGGCCAGTCGCGGTCGGCGGCCGCCAGTTCGTGGATCAGGGAGGGCAGCTCCAGCCCTATCACCGCGAAGACCACGCTCTCCAGCAGGAAGACCACGGTGGCGTAGACGGCGTGGACCTGTATGCGGATCGCGGCGTTGGTCAGCCGGTGGCCGGTGCTGCCGAGGACCACCCCGGCGACCACGACCGCGGTCACCCCGGAGGTGTGCAGGTCCTCGGCGGCGACGTAGGCGGCGTACGGGGTGAACAGCGAGATCACGGTCTCCAGCACCGGGTCCTCGGTGCGGCGGCGGATGAGCCCGACCAGGCCCGCGACCACGGCTCCGGCGGCGGCTCCGCCCCCGCCCAGCAGCACGAACTCTCCGGCCGCCGCAGGCACGGAGAGGGCGCTCGCGGTGACCGCGGTGCCGATGGCGACCTTGAAGAGCACCAGCGAGGTGGCGTCGTTGAACAGGCTCTCGGCCTGCACCATCGTCTGCACCCGCGCCGGCAGGGAGAGCCTTCTGCCCAGCGCGGTCACCGCGACCGGGTCGGTGCTCGCCAGGACCGCCCCCAGGACGAACGCCATCGGCCCCGCCAGGGGAGTCACCGCTCCGGCGACCATCCCGACCGCGGCCGCGGTCACCAGGACCAGCCCGAAGGCGAGAACGGTCACCGGACGCCACACCGCCCGCAGCTCACGCCAGGAGAGCTCCTCGGCCGACGCGTACAGCAGCGGAGGCAGTACCAGCACGCTGATGACCTGGGGCGGCACGTGCACGGCCGGTACCCACGGCAGCATGCCTATCAGGACGCCCACCACGACGAGCAGGGAGGGCGCCGGGATCCGCCAGTGCCGCGCACCGGTCGCCACCGCGGTCGCCAGAGCGACGAGCAGCAGGATGGCGGTCAGGTAGGTCACGGTGTCCCCCGGGGCGGCGAATGTCGATATGTCGCCGACCAGACTTCCCGGCACACCCGCAAGCGAACTTACAGGATGTTGATGACATCCTGCCATGATCCCTGCGCACCGGCACGACCATCGCCCCGGCCAGGCCCTGCGAGGGGCCTGGCCGACGGCAGCGGGTCAGCCGAGTTCGACGGGCCTGCCCCAGGATCCGGCGAAGAAGGTCTCGCCGAGCGCGCGGCGCTCCCGGGCGGCCGTCTCGCGGCTGCGCAGCGGCTCGGGCAGCACGTCCGCCGCGTCGGGCACGCCGACGGCGACCACGGTGACCGGGCGGAACCCCTCCGGGATCTCCAGCGCCGCCCGCAGCCGGTCCCCGTCGAACCCCGCCATCTGATGGGCGTGCAGACCCTCCGCGTGTGCCTGCACGGTGAGTTGGGCGACCGCCAGCCCCGTGTCGTACGCGGACGTGGGGTGCGGCGCGCCGTTCTCCAGCGACTCGGCGGCGACCGCCGCGACGAGCACGGCGGCGTTGGCCGCCCACAGGCGGTTGACGTCGATCAGCGCGTCGTGGACCGCCTTGAACGTGGCGTCGCCGCGGCGCCCGACCAGGAAGCGCCAGGGCTGCAGGTTGAACGAGGACGGCGCCCAGCGGGCCGCCTCCAGCAGCGCGGCGAGCTGCCCGTCGGCGATCTCGAAGTCCGGCCGGAACGAGCGCGGGCTCCAGCGCTCGGCGAGCAGCGGATGCAGGGGGACGGAGGTGACGGCGGCGCGAGTGCTCATCGGCGGACTCCCGGGGTGCGAACGGTTCATGTCTGCGGGACCGGCGTGGCCCCCCCGGCTCAGCGGCGCGCCGCCGGGCGGTGATTCCCGCTCGCCGCCATCTGTCGCGGATTTCACACGGCCGCAACAACCCGTCACATCGTGGTGGCCGGAAGGCTCGGCAGCCGCTTTTCGTAGAGCCACTGGTGGAAGAGGGGACCGAGCTGCCGGCCGGTGCACCGCTCGGCCAGTGCGATGAACTCCTGCGTGCCCGCGCTGCCGTGGCGGTAGGTGTCGGGCCAGGCGCGCGCCACGCGGAAGAAGTCCTCGTCGCCGATGGTCTCCCGCAGCGCCTGCAGGGTGCAGGCGCCGCGCGCGTACACCCGGTCGTCGAAGATGCGCCGCGGTCCGGGGTCGCCCAGGCGCACCCGGTGCAGATCGTGCGCCAGCTGGTGCAGATCGTGCGCCGCCAGGTCACGGCACGGGCGATCCCCGCAGTACTCCGACCACAGCCACTCGCAGTACCGGGCGAACCCCTCGTTGAGCCAGATGTGGCGCCAGTCGGACAGGCTCACGCAGTTGCCGAACCAGTGGTGGGCCAGCTCGTGCGCCACCAGGCGTTCGCTGCCGCGCCGCCCGTCGACGTGGTTGGTGCCGAAGATGGCGAGCGTCTGGTTCTCCACCGGCTCGTCGAGCTCGGTGTCGACCACCACCGCGCCGTACACCTCGAACGGGTAGGGGCCGAAGAGCTCCTCGAAGAACCGCATCATCTGCGGCTGGCGCTCGAAGTCGTGGGCGAAGGCCGCGCTCAGACGCTCCGGGTAGACGTTGCGGATCGGCACCGGCGCACCCCGCTGCTCGCTGAAGGCGAACCGTCCGATGTTGACGGAGGCCAGATAGCTCGCCATCGGCCCGCTGTGCTCGTAGGTCCAGGTGGTGCGGGCGCCGCCCGCCGGGGTGCGGTCGGTGAGCACACCGTTGGCCGCCACGTGGAAGTCGTCCGGCACGGTCACCGCGATGCGGTAGGAGGCCTTGTCCGACGGGCGGTCGTTGCACGGGTACCAGGACGGCGCCCCGGTCGGCTGGCTGGCCACCAGGACGCCGGGCGGCGTGCTGTCGGTGTAGTCCCAGCCGATGTCCCCGAAGGGGCTGTGCACCGGCTTCGGCGACCCGGTGTAGCGGATCTCGGTGACGAACCGCTGCCCCGGCCGCGGCACCCGGGCCGGCGCCACCCGCAGCTTGCCGCCGCGACGGGTGAAGGGCGCGGGTGCCCCGTCGACCCGCACGTCCTGGGCGGTGAGCGCCCGCGACAGGTCGAAGCCGAAGCCGCTCGGGTCCGGCGGGTGGTCGGTGGCCGACGCGGTCACCCGCGCCACGCCGTCAAGCATCTGCCGCGGCGGGTCGTAGTCGAGCCGCAGGTCGTAGGACTCGGTGCGGTACGTCGGGTCGCCGTGGTCGGGGAAGTAGGGCGTGTCGTCGGTCTGGTGGTGCGGCAGATGGGGCAGGTGGGGGAGGGGAAGCTTCAGGACGTGTGCCATGGTCCAGTACCCGGAGACGGAGACCGCGCCGCCCAGGAAGGCCCGGCGGGTCCACTGGGACAGTGTCGGGTGGTCGCTGAACGGGTGGTGCTTCACCGGTGTGCCACCTCGGCCGTGGACGCCTCCCGCCAGGCGGCCACCGGATCGCCGAGCCAGCGGGTGCCCGGCGGCATCCGCTCGGCGCGCAGCACCAGCGACGCCGGGCCGACGACGGCGCCGGCGCCCAGCGCCGCGCCCGGCAGGACGATCGAGTGCGGCCCGAGCGTCGCACCCGGCGCCAGCTCCACCCCGTCGATGCGCATCAGCCGGTCGTGGAAGAGATGGGTCTGCAGCACGCAGCCGCGGTTGACGCTCACCCCGTCGCCGAGGCGTACCAGATCCGGCTCGGGCAGCCAGTGGCTCTCGCACCACACGCCGCGCCCGACGCGTGCGCCGAGCGAGCGCAGCCACAGGTTGAGCAGCGGCGTGCCCGGCAGGTGGCGGCCCAGCCACGGCACGCCCAGTTCCTCGACGAACGTGTCGTACAGCTCGTTGCGCCACACGAACGGGCTCCACAGCGGGTGCTCACCGGGCCGGATGGCCCCCATCAGCAGCCACTTCGCCGCCGTCGCCAGCAGGCACGCCACCGCCCCGGCGGCCAGCAGCACGATCCCGGCGACGGCGATCGCGGCACCCCAGCCGTACGCGTCCGCCACGGCCTGCGCCCCGGTGAAGGCCAGGTCGCCCAGGACCACGCCGCACACCCAGGGCAGCGGGCGGCACAGCTCGACGAGGGCCCGCGCGGCGACCAGCCGCCTAGGCGGCTCGAAGGTGCGGCGCGGGTCGCCCGTGTCGGCACTCCGGGCCACCGCGAACGCCGGCCGGCCCAGCCACGACGTGCCGGGCGCCGCCTGCGGGGGAGCGTCGCAGAGCACGGCGACCAGCGAACGCTCCGGGAGCCTGCGCCCCGGGCCGACGGTGCCGGAGTTCCCCACGAACGCCCGGCGGCCCACGTGCGAGGTGCCCAACCGCACCCATCCGTGGCGGAGTTCGTACGGTGACACCAGGGTGTCGTCGGCGAGGAACGCGCCGTCGTCCAGCGAGGTCAGCCGGGGCAGCGCAACCACGGTGGAGATCTCCGCGCGGCGGCCCACGCGCGCCCCGAGCAGCCGTAGCCACACCGGCGTGAACAGGCTGGCGTAGAACGGGAAGAACGTCCTGCGGGCCTGGTCGGCCAGGCGCGAGGTGAACCACGCGCTCCAGGCCGCCCGGCCGCGCGCCGGATGGCAGCCGGGCCGCAGCCCGCGCCCGCCGAGGCGGACGGCCGCCGCCAGCAGGGCCGCGTAGCAGGCGACCGACACCAGGGTCAGCGGCGCGGCCCAGCCCAGCAGCTCGACCAGGAGCGGTCCGAGCGCCCCGTCGTCGCCGACGAACCAGCAGACCAGGAGGACCGCCGGCAAGGCGGCCGCGAGCGGCAGCAGCGCGATGACGGCCAGCCCCGCCGCGTAGGCCGCGCCGCCGCCGTGCGGGTGCCGCCGGGCGGGCCAGGGCGTTTCGGGCACGCCCTCGGCGCGGCGGGCGGGACTGCCGTGCCACACCTCGCCGGGCGGCACCTCACCGGTCACGCACGCACCCGGTGCGACCTCGGCGTCCGCCCCGACCACGGCTCCCGGGAGCAGGGTGGCCCGGGTGGCGACGCGGGCGCCCGGGCCGACGCGCACCTCGCCGAGCCGCAGCACGTCGCCGTCGAGCCACCATCCGGCCACGTCCGCCTCGGGTTCCACCGCGCACCCGTCGCCGAAGGCGGCCATGCCGGTCACGGGCGGCAGGGTGTGCAGCTCGACGCCGTCGCCCACCCGGCAGCCGAGCGCCCGCGCGTACCCCGGCGCCCAGGGCGTGCCCAGCAGCGCCGGTACGCCGAACGCCGTGGCGATCCGCTCGGCCGCCCACAGACGCAGATGGACCGGGCCGCCGCGCGGATACGCTCCGGGCCGCAGCCCCCGGGTGGTCAGCCGGGCGCCGGCGGCCGCGACCGCCAGGCGCCCCGGCAGGCTCCACAGCACGACCCAGCCCGCCGCCACCAGCCACCAGGGCGCCGATTCCGTCCACGGCAGCGGACCCACCACGTTGTTCACCGTGGCCAGCGCCGTCAGCCAGCGCAGGCCGAGGAGGGTGAACAGGGCGACGAGCACCAGGAGTTGGAGGCCGGCGGCCCGGCGGGGCACCGGACGCACCCGCCGGTC
This sequence comes from uncultured Streptantibioticus sp., assembly GCA_964398515.1. GTDB lineage: Bacteria > Actinomycetota > Actinomycetes > Streptomycetales > Streptomycetaceae > CAYNNX01. The sequence continues at coordinate 26,638 of CAYNNX010000044.1, forward strand.
CGTGGCCGGCTGGTCCCCCAGTGCCTCCAGTCGCCGGGCCAGCGCCTGGAGGACCGGGTTCCGGTAGACGTCGGCGACCGTGGCACGGGGGTGGCGTTCGCGCACCCGCGAGACCAGCTGGGCGGCCGACAGGCTGCCGCCTCCCAGCGCGAAGAAGTCGGACCGGGCCGTCGCGCGCACCCCCAGCAGTTCCTGCCACAGCGTCGCCAGCCACGCCTCGGTGGCGTCGAGCCCGTCTGCGGCATCGTCGCCGTCGGGCGGCGCGGGCCACGGCAGGGCCGCGCGGTCGACCTTGCCCGAGGTGCCCACCGGCAGTTGCTCGACGACCGCCAGCGCCGGGACGAGAGCCTCCGGGAGCCGGGAGCGCAGCACTTCCCGGGCGGCGGCGAGGTCGAGTCCGGCGGTGTCCGGGCCGCCCGTCCCCGGCTGCCCGTCCGATGCCGGTGTGCGGGTGCCGTCCGGGACGAGGGCGCCGATCAGGATCTGACCGCCGGCGCCCGTGGTGCGCGCGGCGGCGGCCGCGGCGCGGACCCCGGGCAGGGAGCGCAGCGCCTCGTCGATCTCGCCGAGTTCCACCCGGCGCCCGGCGACCTTCACCTGTTCGTCGGTGCGGCCCAGGTGGATCAGGCCTCGCGGATCGGCCCGCACCCGGTCGCCGCTGCGGTAGGCACGCGAGCCCGAGAGGGCCGGATGCGGCCGGAAGGTCACGGTGTCCATGGCCGGATCGAGGTATCGGGCGGTCCCGGCGCCGCCGATGACCAGCTCACCGGTGCCGCCCCAGGTGACCGGGTGGCCCTGCGGGTCCACCACCGCCAGCTCCCAGCCGTCGATCGGCGCCCCGATGCGCACCGCCTCGCCGGGCAACAGCCGGTGTGCGCAGGCCACGACCGTGGTCTCGGTGGGGCCGTAGGTGTTCCACAGCTCCCGCCGCCCGCCGTCCAGCCGCTCGGCGAGGTACTGCGGGCACGCCTCGCCGCCGAGGACGAGCAGCCGCACGCGGTCGAGCGCGTCCGCCGGCCACAGCGCGGCCAGGCTCGGCACCGTGGAGACCGCCGTGATCCGCCGCTCGTCCAGCCACGGCACCATGTCGGCGCCGGCACGCACCAGTGCACGGGGAGCCGGTACCAGGCAGGCGCCGTGCCGCCAGGCCAGCCACATCTCCTCGCACGAGGCGTCGAA
>CAYNNX010000045.1:0-27538 GCA_964398515.1 uncultured Streptantibioticus sp.
CGCGGCCCGGGCGGCGAGGTCGGGATCCCGGGAACGGCCCGCCGCGCCGGCGGCCCGCTCCAGGTAGCCGCGCGCGACGGCGAGCTCGCGATGCTCCGTGGCCACCCCGGCCAGCACCAGGAGGCTCGGCTCGGGCCGGCGGCCGGCGGGGAGCCCGGCCCGGCGGGCGGCGGCCAGCGAGGAGCGGGCGTTCAGCTCCGCCCTGCCCAGGTGTCCGCTGTACAGCTGCGCCAGCGCCAGCCAGGCCAGGGCGTCGCAGCGGACCTGCCGGGCGGAGGCCGAGGCCGCCGCGGGCGGGCCGCAGGCCTGCGCCGACGCGGCCAGCGCCTCCTCGGCGACGTCGAGGCGGCCGGCGAGCAGCTCCGTCGAGCCGAGCCCGTACAGCTGCGTCGCCCGGATCTCCGGATGCGCCTCCAGGAGCGGCGGCGGCACCTCGCGCAGCAGCCGCTCGCACCGGGCCGCCGCCTTCCGCGCGTTCACCGGGTCGCGGGTCAGGCGGGCGGCGAGCACCCCGAGGAGCGCACGGGTCAGCCGGGTCGCCGGGCGGCTTGCGTGCGTGTGCGCCAGGCCGGCGTCCGCAGCGCGCAGACAGACGCCTGCGCCCGCGGCGTCGTGCACGGCCAGCTTTCGGGCGGCACGGATCAAGGCGGGCGCGGTGCCGGTCACCTCGGCGGGCATGGCGGCGAAGATCCGCTCCAGCCGGTGCGGCCCGGCGCCGGTCAGGAACCGGCCGGTCTCCAGGTTGTCCACCAGGTGGTCGGCCGCGAACCGCCAGTCCCCGGCCGCCGCGGCCTGGCCCACGGCGTCGAGCGTCAGGCCCCGGTCGGCGAACCAGCGGGCCGCCCGCCGGCGCAGCCGCACCTCCAGTCCCGGGCGGAGGTGGTGGAGGTGGGCGCGCAGGATCTCGGCGAACAGCGGGTGGAGCCGGTACCACTCGGTGGCGTCGATCCGTTCCACGAAGGCGTTGGCGCGTGCCAGCCGGGCAAGCGTCCAGGCGGCGTCCCGGTGCCCGGTGAGGGCGTCGGCGAGGTCCGGGTGGACACGGTCGGTCACGGCGGCCCGCAGCAGAAGTTCCCGGCAGGCCTGCGGCTGCGCCTCAAGCACCTCGGTGAGCAGGAAGTCGGCGATCGTGGTGGCGTCGGCGGCGAAGTGCTCTATGCACTCCTGCGGCGCGTCGCTGCGCTGCAGCGCCAGGGCGGCCAGGCGCAGGCCCGCCGCCCAGCCGTCGGTCCGCTCGACGAGCGCCCGCACCCCCTCCGGGCGGATGTCCAGCCCGTGCGCGCCCAGCAGCCGCGCGGCCTCCTCGGTGGTGAACCTCAGGTCCGCGTTGCGGATCTCGGTGACGGTGCCGGCGAGCCGGTAGCGGTGCAGCGGCAGCAACGGCTCGCTGCGGCCCAGGACGACCAGGTGCAACCGCGGTGCCGCGCGTTCCAGCATGAGGTGCAGCCCTTCGGCGATCTCGCGCGAGGTGACCGCCTCCACCTGGTCGAGCACGAGGACGACCGGCTCGGGCGCGGCCCGCAGCCCCTCGGCCAAAACCGCCGGCAGCGACCGGTCCACCGTGTCGGCCCCGGCCGGGGCGGCGATCCCGGCGGGCAGCGGGAGGCGGTGGCGGCGGCAGGAGTCGATGAGGCAGGCCCAGAACTCGCCCGGGGCGTCGTCCGGCTCCAGGGTCAGCCACGCCGTCGCCGCGGGGGCGAGACCGGCGTTCACCCAGTGCGCGGCGAGCGCCGTCTTGCCCGCGCCCGCGGGCCCGTCGACGAGCGTGAGCGGTCCGCGCGCCCCGGCTGTGAGCCGGTCGAGCAGGCGTCGGCGCGGCACCAGGAGCGCCGGTACGGCCGGGACCGCGCAGCGCGCCGCGGACAGCGGATCGGCGCGGGAGCGGGGGGCCGCGTCCGGCGCCCCACCCAGGGCCCGCGGCCGAGGGCCGGGACGCGGTGGGCGTCCGGCGGTTGGCAGGGGGAAGGCTTCCGTCTCGTCCATGGCGTCACCACACGGCACTGTCGCGAGAGCTGGTTGCGAGGGCTGGTTGCGACGTCTTCGTTCCTGCGCCGTGACCCAGGATCCACGGTCGGCGGGCGGCCTTGAAGTGCCCATGGACCTCGCACCGGGGCCGAACGGCCCATGCCGTCCGGACCGGAGAACCGCGACGCCCGGCCTGCCGCCGCTGCCGCCGCGGGCACCTCACCCGCTCGGGGTGAGGCCGCCGCGCGCGGAAGGCGGGACCGTGGGGGTGGATCCGCGGCAGTCCGGCGAATCAGGGAGGTTGCGATGACGTCACCGGGTGGGCGGCCGACGGGGGCGCCCCAGCGCACGTACACGGCGGCCGAGCAGCGCGGCCGGGGCATGGTGGTCTTCGCCGGGGTCATGCTGGGCCTGCTGGCGCTCTTCAACGGCCTCGACGGGATCGCGGCGATCGCCAGCTCACACGTGTTCCTGGGCAACGCCTACTTCGTCCTCGGGGATCTGCTGGCCTTCGGCTGGCTGATGCTGGCGCTGGCCGTCCTCCAGGCGGTCGCCTGCGCCGGTGTGCTGGCGACCGGCTCGCAGTGGGCCCGCTGGTTCGGTGTCGTGGTGCTGGGGCTCAACGCCTTCGGGCAGATGTTCTTCATCCCCTCCTACCCCGTGTGGTCGGTGATGATCATCGCCCTGGACGTCATCGCCATCTACGGACTGAGCGTCTACGGAGGCCGCGAGTACGGGGCCGTGCCTCCCGCTCCCGGGGATGCCGCACGTCAGCGGTGAAGGCGCCACCCGGAGGCCCTGCCGGGTCCGCCGAAGGCGGAAGCGGTCACCAGCCGTGCGGAACGGTGACCGAACCCTACCCCGCGGCCGGTTTAGGCGGCATACTGCCGGGCCATGACACTGACGGCCGGATCTGTCACCGCCGAGCGGTTCGAGGAACTCATCGCCGACGACTCCATCGCCACCGTGCACCGAGCGCTGTGGCTGCTGCTGTGGGAGGACGGGTTGCGCGTCCTCGATCTGCTGGCGCTCGACGTGGGCGACGTCCGCCTCGACGAGCGCAAGGTGTGCGCCTCGTCGCGGAAGAACGAGCCGGCGGCGGAGGCGGACCTCAGCGAACGCGCGGCCGCCCTGCTGCGCGAGCTGATCGGCGACCGGGCGGCCGGGCCGCTGTTCGCCGTCGGCGACCGGGCCCTCAGCTGGGACGAGGCCGTGCAGACGGCGCAGGGCCATGGCTGTGAGGTGCACGCCTTTCGCACGGACGGGAAACGGCACCGCCACACGTGCGCGTAGGACCGCGGCCCCAGGCGACCCGGTGTGCGGGCACCCGGGGCCGCGGCGGGGCTAATCCTGGGCGTCGAGATCGCGGGCGATGAGCGCGGCCAGCTCCTCGATCGCCGCTTCCGCCCCCTCGCCCTCGGCGGCCAGCACCACCGGGTCGCCGTGCCGGGCCCCCAGGGCGAGCACCGACAGCAGGCTTCGGGCGTCGACCGGCGGCCGGCCGTCGCGGGCGACGGTCACCGCGACCGGCTGGCGTGCGGCGGCCTGGACGAACAGCGAGGCCGGGCGGGCGTGCAGGCCGCTGCGGGAACCTACGGCGACGGTGCGCTGGGGCATGGGATCAGCACTCCTCGGGTGAGAACGGGCAAACGGGTACGGGTGGTCGGGGAACGGTGGTGAACGAGCGGTCAGGCGGAGCGGGTCACGCCGCCACCGGCACGTCGGGGTCGGCCCCCGCCGGGGCGGAGAGGGCCTGCTCGGGTGCGCCGGCCGGCCTGAAGCCGCCCTTGAGGAGGACGACCAGCCCGGCGGTGAGCGCCGTACCGGCGGCGACGGCCAGCAGGTAGGAGAGCGGACCGCCGATCAGCGGCACGACGAACACGCCGCCGTGCGGTGCCCGCAGGGTGCAGCCGAACGCCATGGACAGGGCGCCGGTGAGCGCGCCGCCCGCCATCGCGGACGGGATCACCCGCAGCGGATCCGCCGCGGCGAACGGGATGGCGCCTTCGCTGATGAAGGAGGCGCCCAGCACCCAGGCGGCCTTGCCGTTGTCCCGCTCTGCCTTGGTGAACAGCGCGCCGCGCACCGTCGTGGCCAGGGCCATCCCCAGCGGCGGGACCATACCCGCGGCCATCACCGCGGCCATGACCTTCAGCGCGCCGCCGGTCGGATCGGCCAGGCCGCCGACGGCGAAGGCGTAGGCCACCTTGTTGACCGGGCCGCCCAGATCGAAGCACATCATCAGGCCCAGCAGCGCACCCAGCATGACCGCGTTGCTCCCGGACAGCCCGCTCAGCCAGCCGGTGAGCGCCTTCTGGAGCGAGGCGATCGGCCTGCCGACCACCACGAAGACCAGGAAGCCGACGACAGCGCTGGAGAGCAGTGGGATGACGACCACCGGCATGATGCCGCGCAGCGCCGGCGGGATCCGCAGTCGCTGAACGGCCGTCACCACCGCCCCGGCGATCAGGCCCGCGACGAGGCCGCCGAGGAAGCCCGCGCCGACGGTGACCGCGATCGCGCCGCCGACGATGCCGGGTACGAGGCCGGGCCGGTCGGCCATGCCGTAGGCGATGTAACCGGCGAGGACCGGGACGAGGAACCCGAATGCGGTGCTGCCGATCTGGAAGAGCAGGGCGGCCCAGCTCACCGTCCCGGTCCACACGAAGTGCTGGGCCACCGAGGGAGCCTTGTTGATCTGGTAACCGCCGATGGCGAAGGCGAGTGCGATGAGCAGACCGCCTGCTGCGACGAACGGCACCATGTAACTGACGCCCGTCATAAGCCAGGTGCGCAGCTTCGTCGCGAAGTGGTCCCCCGGGGCGCCCGCGGCGTCCATCGGGGCGGGTGAGCCTGCGGGGGCGGCGGTCCCTGCGGTGGGCACGGCGGCGGCCACCCCACCGCGTACGGTCTTCGCCCGCAGCTCGCCGATGAGTTCGGCCGGGCGGTTGACGGCGGTCTTCACCCCGACGTCGACGGTGGGCTTTCCGGCGAACCGGTCCTTGTCCCGCACCTCGACGTCGTGGGCGAGGATCACGCCGTCCGCGGCGGCCACCACGGCCGGGTCCAGCCTGGTGAACCCCGCCGATCCCTGCGTCTCCACGTCGAGTCGGACGCCGGCGGCCGCAGCGGCCTTCCGCAGGGACTCGGCCGCCATATAGGTGTGGGCGATACCGGTGGGGCACGAGGTGACGGCGACGATCCGGAACGGTGCGGGCTCGCTCGGCGCCTCGTCGGCGGGCCGGTCGTCACCGGCGGCGGACACGGCCTCCTCTCCGCGGATCACGGCTGCGGCCGCGGCCGGGTTCCGCTCGGCGCGCAGCGCGGCTGCGAAGGCGGGGTCCATGAGCCGGCGGGCCAGCTCGGACAGGATCGCCAGGTGGTCGGTGTCGGCGCCGGCCGGCGCGGCTATCAGGAAGACCAGGTCGGCCGGGCCGTCGGCGGCGCCGAAGTCGATGCCGCCTGCGCTGCGGCCGAAGGCCAGGGTCGGCTCGGTGACGTGTGCGGTGCGGCAGTGGGGGATGCCGATGCCGCCGTCCAGACCGGTGGGCATCCGGGCCTCGCGGGCCGCCACGTCGGCGAGGAGGCCGTCGAGGTCGGTCACGCGGCCGGCGGCGGTCATCCGCTCGGCCAGCGCGCGGACGGCTGCCTCCTTCGTCTCGGCGGACAGGTCGAGGTCGACCAGTTCCGCGGTGATCAGCTCACTCATCACGCGGCTCCTTGCTCGGGGACCGCCCGGCGGGCGGCTTGCGGGAGGTGGGGTACGGGTCGTTGCGTGGTGGCCGAACGGGGGATCGAAGCCGGAGGGCGTCAGGGGGCGGGTGCCGTCAGCGGGCGGTCGAGGGGGATGCGGGTGGTCGTGGTGACCGCCGCCGGATCGAGGTCCCCGGGCCCCGGCATGGCGCTGCCCGGCAGTTGCACGGCCGCCGCTCCATGGGCGACGGCCGCCGCCAGCGCCGCCGGGCCCGCACCGCCCGCCGCCAGGAAGCCCGCGAGCGACGCGTCGCCCGCGCCGACGTTGCTGCGGACCGTGGCGACGGGCGCGCCGCCGAAGTACGTTCCGCCCGCTTCGACGAGCAGTTGGCCGGCGGCGCCCAGGCTGGCCAGGACCGCCCGGGCGCCCCGGTCGCGCAGCTCCTCCGCCGCCTTGACCGCGTCGCCGATCGTGGCCAGGGGGCGGCCGACGGCCTCGGCGAGCTCCTCGGCGTTGGGCTTGACCACCTCGGGCCGCTCCCGCAGCGCCGCCGCCAGCGCCGCCCCCGAGGCGTCCACGGCGATCCGGGCTCCGGCGCCGTGCAGCCGGGCCACCAGCTCGCCGTACCACTCGGGCGGCAGCCCCCGCGGCAGGCTGCCGCAGCACGCGACCCACTCGGCCCGCGCCGACCGCGCCTGTGCGGCCCCCAGCAGGGCTTCCGCCTCCGCGGGCGTGATCTCGGGCCCGGCCGCGTTCACCTTCGTCAAAGTGCCGTCGGGCTCGACGAGTGTGATGTTGACGCGCGTCGAGCCCTGGACCGGCACCCCGGCCGCCTCGATGCCGTGTTCGCCGAGCAGCCGGGCGAGCAGCGCACCCTCCGGCCCGCCCAGCGGAAGGACCGCGACCGTCCGGCCCGCCGTGGCGGCGATGGCGCGGGAGACGTTGACGCCCTTGCCGCCCGGGTCGACCCGGTCCGCCGCGGCCCGCAGCACGGTGCCGCGGTCCAGCGCCGGCAGTTCGTAGGTGCGGTCCAGGCCGGGGTTGGGCGTGACGGTGAGGATCATGCGCGCACCACTTCCGTGCCCTGCCGTTCGATGGCCCGGGCGTCCTCGGGGCTGAGCCCGGTGTCCGTGACGAGCAGGTCGACCTGGCTCAGATCGCCGAAGCGGGCGAAGTGCCGTCGGCCGAACTTCCCGGAGTCGGCGAGCAGTACGACCCGGCGGGCGGCCGAGACGACCGCGCGCTTGACGGCGGCCTCGGCCAGGTCGGGGGTGGTCAGCCCGCCGTCGGGCGAGAACCCGTTGGCGGCGACGAACGCCACGTCGGCGGTGATCTCGCCGTAGGCCCGCAGCGCCCAGGCGTCGACGGCGGCACGGGTGCGGTGCCGGACGCGGCCGCCGACGAGGTGCAGGGCGATGCCGGGATGGTCGGCGAGCCGGGCCGCGACGGGCAGGGCGTGGGTGACGACCGTGAGGGTGGAGTCGACGGGGAAGCCGGCGGCGAGCCGGGCGCACGTCGTCCCCGCATCGAGGATCACGCTGCCGTCGGCCGGCAGCCGGGCGAGGGCGGCACGGGCGATGCGGTCCTTCTCGTCGGCGGCGACGGCGTCACGCTCGGCGAGATCGGGTTCGAAGTCCAGGCGGCCGGCGGGGACGGCCCCTCCGTGCAGCCGGCGGACCAGCCCGGCCCGGTCGAGGGCCTTCAGATCGCGCCGCACGGTCTCGGCCGTCACCTGGAACTCCTCGGCCAGCGAGAGCACGTCGACCCGCCCGGACTCCCTGGCCAGGCGCAGGATCTCCTGCTGCCGTTCCGCTGCGAACATGTTGATTTACTTCCGTTTCGCTGCCCGACCATGTGGTTGTGCCGGGACGTTACCGGTAGGCTCCCAGGAAGTAAACACATTCGGGCAAGGAAACGGGCGCAGGCGGCGCCATGGGCCTCATGATGGTGGCCTTCGACCGCCCCACCCCCATCAGCCTCACCGGCAAGGAGCCCCCGATGGCACCGCCGCTCGAACCTCCCGTCCTCGTGATCGGGGAGGCGCTCACCGACGTCCTGTGTTCGCCGGACGGCTCCCGGCGCTCGGCGCCCGGCGGCAGCCCGGCCAACGTGGCCCTCGGGCTGGCCCGGCTCGGCCACCCGGTGCGCCTGGCCACCCGTGTCGGCCGGGACGGCCACGGCGCGCGGCTGCTGAGTCATCTGCGCGACGGCGGCGTGGAGTTGACGCCCGGTTCCGTGGTCCCCGGCGCCTCCTCGACCGCGACGGCCCGGCTCGACGAGAGCGGTGTGGCGACCTACACCTTCGACCTGTGCTGGGACCTGCCGGCGGCTACGGCCGGCCTGGCGGGTGACGGGTCCTCGGGCCACGTCCACACGGGTTCCATCGCCACGGCGCTCGCCCCCGGCGCCTCACGCGTGGAGGCGGCGGTCCGGACCGCCCGGGACGCCGCCACCGTGTCGTACGACCCGAACCTGCGCCCGGCGCTGCTCGGTGGCGCCGCCGGGGAACGCGAGCGGGTCGAGGCGTTCGTCGCGTACAGCGACGTGGTGAAGGCCAGTCAGGAGGATCTGGCCTGGCTCCACCCCGGGCGGCCGCCCGAGCGGACCGCGGCCGACTGGGCGCGCTCCGGGCCGTCGCTGGTGGTGCTCACCCGCGGCGCCGACAGCGTGTGCGCCTTCTGGCGGGCGGGCCGCCACGAGATCGCGGTGCGGCCGGTGGCGGTGGCCGACACGGTGGGCGCGGGCGACGCGTACATGGCCGGTCTGCTCAGCGGCCTCCTCTCGGCCGGCCTGCTCGGTCCCGTGCGCCCTGGGGCCGCTTCCGGCCCGCGCGAGCGACTGCGTGCCGCGACCGCGTCCGACGCACTTCACCCCGACGTGGCCGCCGCGCTCGCCCGCGCGGGCCGTGCCGCGGCCATCACCTGCTCCCGCCCGGGCGCCGACCCGCCGACGCGAGCGGAGCTGCTGGGGGACCCGACCCGCCCTTGAACGCTCATCGCCCGTGGGGCCAACTGCCCCTGAAACACGTTGACTTGAACAGACAGGTCCGTCTAGTGTCGGGCGCCTGGACAGACGGATCTGTCTGGTTGTGGAGACCTTTCCCAGGAGTCACCGTGCCGCAGCGCACCCTTGTCGTCCTCGCCCACCCTGATCTCGCCGCTTCTCGCATCAACACCGCGCTCGCCGACGGCGTTCGCGACCTGCCCGGCGTCACCGTGCACGACCTCTACGCCGCCTACCCCGACCTGCGCATAGACGTCGGCCGTGAGCAGGAACTGCTGCGCGCCCACGACCACGTGGTCCTGCAGTTCCCCTTCTACTGGTACTCGGCGCCGCCGCTGCTGAAGAAGTGGCTGGACGAGGTCCTGGAGTACGGCTTCGCCTACGGCTCGCAGGGCACCGCGCTGCACGGCAAGGAGCTGACGGTCGCCACCTCCACCGGGGGTCCGGAAGAGGCCTACCGGGACGGCGGCTACAACCGCTTCCCGGTCACCGACCTGCTGCTGCCCTTCGACGCGACGGCCAACCTCACCGGGATGCGCTACCGGCCGCCGTTCCTGGTGTTCGGAGCCCGCACCCTGGAAGGCGAAGCCCTCGCCGCACACGTGCGCCGCTATCGCGAGCTGCTCTCCGCGGGAGACGGGGACCTTCCCGCTCCGGCCTCCGCCGCCGCATGACACCATCCTGACGTCCTACGAAGAGCCGTTCACGAAGAGGCGGGGGAGAGGAGACGCCGATGTCGCCCACCGCGAAGGACCCCGGCAGGCGGCCGCCCGCGCGCGAACGCATCCTCGCCACCGCGACCGAGCTGTTCTACGCCCACGGCATCCGCGGCGTCGGCATCGACCGCATCATCGCCGAATCGGGCGTCGCCAAGGCCACCCTGTACGCACACTTCAAGTCCAAGGACGCCCTCGTCCTCGCCTACCTGGACCGGGCGGACCGCAAGTGGCGCCGGATGCTCGCCGATGCCGCGGCCGCCGCGGGGGACGATCCGCGTGAGCAACTGGTGGGCATGCTCGACGCCATCGGGGCCGCCCCGACCGACGAAGGCAGGTTCCGCGGCTGCGCTTTCCTCAACACCGCCAGCGAGTCCCCGCCCGGCAGCCCCGCGCACGACGCCACCGTGGCGCACAAGCGGGCGGTACGCGCCTGGACCGGCGAGCTCGCGGCCGCGGCGGGTGCGGCCGATCCGCCTTTGCTCGCACAGCAGTTGACCGTGCTCCTCGACGGCGCGATGGCGGCGGCCGCGCTGGAGCCGGTGGAGGGGATCCTGCCCTGCGTACGGCTGGCGGCACGGGGACTGGTCGAGCGGGCCACGGCCGAGGCGGGGGCATGGAATCCGCGAAGGTGACGATAGGCGAGGCGGCCGCACGGTTCGGACTGGCGGCCTCCACACTGCGCTACTGGGAGGAACGCGGTGTGCTCCGCCCCGCGGAGCGGCAGTCGGGGCGGCGCGTCTACGGCCCCGAACAGCTGCGCCGGATCGCGCTCATCCAGATCTGGCAGGACACCGGGACGATGACCCTGGACGAGATAGCCGCCGTCCTGGCAGGCCGGAGCGACGCCGGCGACTGGCGCGAGGCGATTCAGCACCGCATGACCGCCGTCGACGAGCAGATCGAGCGGCTCACCACGGCCAGGAGCTATCTCGCACACTACCTCGGCTGCCCCCGGGACCATCCCGCGGACGACTGCCCGAAGGTGCGCGGCGAGGTCGAGCGGCACATGGCGGCGCTCCGCGAGGACGGCCGGCCCGCACACCGCGGCGGCGGGAGGGCTTGACTTCAAGCCGGGTTGAACTCGCAGCATCTCTCGCGACCAGGGCCGGGGCGTCCACGCGCGCCGCCGGCCCCCTCGACGCGGGAGGCGTGATGGGTGTGAACAGAGGATCGGCGGGGCTGCTGACAGCGGTGTTCCTGGGCACGTTCATGGCCCTGCTGGACATGAGCATCGTCAACGTGGCCCTGGCCGCCATGCAGAGGGATCTCGCTGCCGGCCTCTCCGGTGTCCAGTGGGTGGTCGACGCCTACACCTTGTGCCTTTCCGCGTTCGTGCTCTCCGGCGGTTCGCTCGGCGACCGCCACGGCCGTCGCCGCGTCTTCCTGGCCGGCATCGTGGTCTTCACGACGGGATCCGCCGTCTGCGCCTTCGCACCCGGTCTCGGCGTCCTGGTCGGCGGCCGCGTGGTGCAGGGCGTGGCGGCCGCGGTGGTCACGCCGGGGGCGTTGTCGCTGCTGGCTCAGGCGTTCCCGGACCCGGCGGCGCGGGCGCGTGCCATCGGCATGTGGGGCACGTGCAGCGGACTGGCCGTGGTGCTCGGGCCCGTGCTCGGCGGTGTCCTGGTGGACCGGTTCGGCTGGCCCGGCATCTTCCTGATCAACCTTCCGCTCGGCGCCCTCACCCTCGTCCTCGGACTGCGCTGCATCCCCGAGTCCGCCGACCCGGAGAACGCGGCGGCGGACCCGCTCGGCCAGATCACCGGCGCGGCCTGGCTGGGCGCGCTGTCGTACGCCCTGATCCAGGGCGGGCACCGCGGGTGGACGGCCGGCCCCACGCTGACGGCGCTGGCATTCGCAGCGGTGACGTTCGCGGGCTTCCTCCTCGTCGAGTTGAGGCAGAGTCAGCCCATGCTGCCCGTGCGGCTCTTCGGCAGCGCGCCGTTCGCCGTCGTCAACGCGGCGTCGTTCGCTCTCGGATTCGGCGCCTACGCCGTCTACTTCCTGCTCTCCCTCTACCAGCAGGAGGTGCGCGGCAACACCCCGACCGCGACCGGTGTGAAGTTCCTTCCGCTGTCGGTGGCCATCGCCGCCGCCTCCGCCTGCGCCGGGCGGCTGACCGGCCGCCACGGGCCGCGGCCCGCGCTGCTCGCCGGTTACGGCCTGGTCGCCGCCGCCCTGCTCGGCATGGTCGGCCTCGGTCCGCACACCGGCTACGCCACGGCGGCCGTGCTCTTCGCCGTGCTGGGCGCCGGCATGGGGCTGGCGATCACCCCGACGAACGCCGCCGTGCTCACCGCGGTACCCCGGGAGCGTTCCGGTATCGCCTCGGCCACGGTCAACGCCACCCGCCAGACCGGAACGGCCGTGGGCGTCGCCCTCCTCGGCTCGCTCCTCACCGGCCGCGCCGCAGCACACCTCGGCGCCGCCCTCGACCGTGCGGGCGTGCGCGCCTCGACCAGCGGTCACGGTCTCGCCCGGCAGGTCGTCGCCGACGGAGGACACGACCGCGACCACGCCGTGCCCCTGCCGCCCGCACGGTTCCACCGGTTGTTCGCCGAGGCGTTCGGCGACGGCCTCCACCTGTCGCTGCTCATCGCCGGCGCGGTGACGCTGGCGGCCGTCGTCCTGGTGGCCGCGGGACTCCCCGGCAGGCCGGCCGGCGCCCGGCCCGAACCCGATCGGCCAGGCGCCCCCGCCCACCGATCCCGCCCCTGACGCCCCTGACGCCGCTTCGAGGCGTCCGCGGCCGCACTTTCCGGCCGTCGTGGGCCGGGCCGTCGCAACCCACTTCCTGACTGGGCATGGTCATGCCATATTGGCCCCGGCACCATCCCCCCACGGAAGGCGATCCCATGTCACGCAAGCGCCTGGCGGGCATAGCCGCCGGAGCGGTTGTCGCCGTCGCCGCGGCCTTACTGCCCCAGGCCGCGACGGCTCTCACCGCCGACGGTCACGCACGGCCCGCCGCTGACACCGCCCCGAACACCCTGTTCGTCTACCGGGTGTGGTCACACCACCCCCAGCAGGACGCGCAGAAACTCATCCGCCTCGGGTACGACCTGATGGAACGCCGCCAGGGCAACGCCCTGTTCGTCACCGGTGATTCGATGACCGGCACCGGGCTCAGCATGCTCGGCCTCGATCCGGCGGTCGCCGAGACCATACCCAGGCCGAAGCCGCTCGCGGTGCGCACGGGTCACGGCACCGGTGTGAACGACACCTACGACGGCGGATACCACACCGTCGACGCCCAGTACGCGCACATGGACCAGGTCGCCTCGCAGCACCAGGATCTGGCAACGGTCGTGACGTACGGGCAGTCCTGGCTCAAGCAGCAAGGCAGGGGCGGCCACGACCTCAAGGCCGTCTGCATCACGAAGAAGCAGGCCGGAGACTGCCAGTTGACTCCGAACTCGGCCAAACCCCGCTTCTTCCTGATGAGCCAGATCCACGCACGCGAGATCACCACCGGGGAGATCTCATGGCGCTGGATCGACGAACTCACGGGCAACTACGGTAAGGACCCGGACATCACCAAGATCATGGACTCCACCGAGATGTGGGTGGTGCCGGACGCCAACCCCGACGGCGTCGACATGGTCTCGCAAGGCGGTGACAACCCCGTCCTGCAGCGCAAGAACGCGGACGACTCCGGCGGCTCCTCCTGCGGCACGGGTCCCAGCGACCAGATCGGCGTCGACCTCAACCGCAACACCGACACCCACTGGAACACGGCCGGAACCTCCGACCAGCCGTGCGACGAGGTCTACGGCGGCCCGAACGCCGACTCCGAAGTGGAGAACACCGCCCTGGAAGCCCTCTTCCGCGATCTGTACCCCGCGGTGCGCACCGGCAGCGGTGTCAGCGACCCGGCGCCGGACACCGCCCGCGGCATGATGATCACCATGCACAGCGATGCCAGCATGGTGCTGTTCCCGTGGGAGTACGACTCCACCGTGCACACCGGCAACGACACCGCGTTGCGCGCCCTCGCCGCCCAGCTGGGCTCGATCACCGGATACCAGTACGGGCAGGCCGGCGAGATCCTCTACAACGCCTCCGGCGGCACCGACGACTGGACGTACGACAAGCTGGGCCTCGCCAGCTTCACCATCGAGATCGGCGACAGCGACAACCGCGGCTGCGACGGCTTCACACCGTCGTACTCCTGCCAGGACAGCTACTTCTGGCCGAAGATCAAGCCCGCACTCGTCTACGCCGCCCAGCACGCCGCCGCGCCGTACCAGACGACGGCCGGCTCGCCGTCCGCGCCGGCACACCGGCACTGACGATCAGGTCCCGGCCCGGAGCGGGGCCTTCCTGACGCCTCGCTCCGGGCCGCACGGCTCGGCGGGCACCCGCGGAACGCGGTGATCCCCGCCGTGTGCGCCTCGCATGCGCCGCGCAACGCCACGTGACCGGCGCGGGGGCCGGGGGAGCGGCCTGGGTGCGGCGGCGGTGCCGGGAGCGCACGATGGAGGTGAGGCCTGCTGTGAGCGCCGGTCGTCGGTAGCGTCGGGAGTTGCGATGTTCCACACGATCGCTGAAGTGTTCAGTGCCGTCGGTCACGCCATCGCGACGGTGGTGTCGGCCCCGTTCCGTCTGATCGCGAGGCTGTTCGGCGGCGGCTGACCCGGCAGTCCGCCAGGCGCCGCGCCCCGCGCGGAAGGGTGCGTGCGCCCGGGCGGCCTTCCCGCCGTGCGCGCGGCGGCCCGGGCGGCGGCGCGGTGCCCGTGGTACCCCCCGCGCGCCCGGCCTCGGATACGGTGGCCTGAACCTGTTGCGACGGGCGGGGCCGAGGGGGATTCCACAGTGTCAGATCTGCGCCGGGCCAGGGTCGGCGACCACGCCGCGATCGTCGAGTGTGTGCGTACCTGGTGGAGCGACTCACGCACGCCCGAGCAGGCCCGCCGGCTGTCGCTGCTGCTGCCGAGGCTGTTTCTGCAGTTCTTCTCCGGCACCAGCCTGGTGCTGGAGGACGACTCCGGGATCAGGGCGTTCCTGGTCGGCTTCTACTCGGCGGACAACGCGGACGAGGCCTACGTCCACTTCGTGGGGGTCGACCCGCGTCTGCGCGGCCAGGGCGTGGGCCGCAGGCTCTACACGACGTTCTTCGACCGTGCCGCGCAGGCGGGCCGCCGGGAGGTGCGGGCGATCACCTCGCCGCAGAACACCGGTTCCATCGCGTTCCACCGGGCCATGGGATTCGACTTCGAGAAGGGCGACCGCGAGATCGACGGCGTGCCCGTGCACAGCGACTACGACGGCGCCGGAGGGGACCGGGTCTGCTTCCTCAAGAAGCTCGCACACCGACAAGGGGCATGACCCCTCGGCCCGTTCGGCGCGGCGCTCGGGCGAACCCGGCTCGACGTCCTGCTGCCGCTCGCCGACGAGCACACCACCGGCGAGGTCGCACGGCGGCTGAGAGTCAGCGATGCCACCGCCTCCGCCCACACCGCCGCGCTGCGCGGTGCGGGCCTGATCACCACCGTCCGGGCCGGACGGGCGGTGCTGCACCGGCGCACCGCGCTCGGGAGCCTGCTGGTCCGCAGGCACAGCGGAAACGCGAGTCTGCCGCATCCGCGGTGACGGCACCGCGCCCGAAGTGCCGACCCGCCGACCAGCCGCAGGCGCCCAACCCGGCCCGGGGCGGCGCTGGTTGCCGCCGCACGCGCCGCGGGAGACGGCCTGCCGTGGCCTCCTCCTTCGCAGGCACATCCCCCCACACGGCGGCCGTGTCGCTCGCTGTAGCATCCGGGGGGTTCGCATCAGCTGTCTCCCTTTGCCGTCGGCGTCTGGCGGTTGGGGCTTCGAGGGGTCACGTCATGAGTCTCACCGGCACGCCGTTCTTCGTGCTGAGCATCGTTCTGGTGCCGGCGGTGATGGCACTGATGATCCTGCTGTGGAACCGGGTACGCGGGCCCCGGGTCGTGCGCCTCGCCTCCCGGATGAGCATGGTCGTGCTCAGCCAGGCCGCGGCCGTCCTGGCCGTCCTGGTGTGGGTGAACAACAGCTACGGCCTGTACGAGTCGTGGAGCGACCTGCTGGGCGACAACGGCCAGGTCCAGATGGGCGGTGGCGGTCAGGGGCGCCCCGGCGCTCCGGTCGGTGCCGCCGCCGGCGTGCCGCGACTCCACTTCTCCCCGAGCGAGGGCGGCGTCCTCGAAACCACCGCCACGGGGCCTCGATCGCACATATCCGGCACCATCGACGTGTGGCTCCCCCCTCAGTACAAGGACCCCGCCTACCGGCAGACCCGCTTCCCCGTGGTCGAGCTCCTGCCCGGCTACCCCGGCAGCCCCCGGGCCTGGTTCGGCACCATGAAGGCACAGCGCGAGCTCTCCGCCCTCGTCGACGCCCACAAGGCCGCGCCGATGATCCTCGTCGCCGCCAAGATGAACGTGCTGGGCACGGCCGACCCCGGGTGCGCGGACATCCCGCACGTCAGCCTGACCTCGACATGGCTCGGGGATGACGTCCCGGCGCTGATCAAGCAGAACTTCCGGGTCGCCGGCGACCCCGGGCACTGGGCCATCATGGGCTACTCCGCGGGTGCCTACTGCGCCGCCAACCTCGCCCTCCACCACCCCGGCAACTTCCACGCGGTGGTGAGCCTCTCGGGCTACAACGCGCCCGAGTCGCAGCTCGTGACCCGCGACCCCGCCCTCACGCGCGACAACAACCCCTACCTCGAACTGCGCGACGCCAAGAAGCAGCCGAACGTCGTCCTGCTCATGGCCGGCAGCTACCAGGACAGCGACACCGTGTACGCGGCCAAGGCCCTCCTGGGCGAACTGCGCCACCCCGGAACGAGCCGCCTGCTCACCATCACCCGGGGCGGCCACAACACCGAGGTCTGGAAGACGATGCTGCCCACCGCCCTGACCTGGATCTCACAGCAGGTCGCGGCGACACCGTCCTGACGGCGCATCCGCCACGGGAGTCGGCGCCCCGCCGCCGGGGACGGCCGCAGCGGCTGTATGCGTCCCGGTGGAGGTGTGGACGGCGCTCGCCGGGGCAGGGCCCACAGGAGAGGGATCACCTTCGGCGGACGTACCGACCGCGAAGGCGGTGAGGGCGTGTCCACGCGCATACGAGTCGTAGCCGCGGCGGTGATCGCGATCGCGGCCGCGGCGCTGGTGGCGTCGGCCGTCGTCTGGCGGGCGATCGGACCCGCCGGGCCTGGTCACCCGGCACGCCCCGGCCCGCCGACGACGGCCCCGTCAACTGCGGGCGGCGGCCAGAGCGCTCCCCGGCCACCGCCGCTCCCCGCGCAGCCCACCCCCCGGGTCGACTGCCGGGCGCTCAAGTGCGTCGCGCTCACCTTCGACGACGGCCCGTCGCGGTACACCTCCCGGCTGCTGGACATCCTCGACTCCCGCCGCGTCAAAGCGACCTTCTTCGAGATCAGCGGCCACGCACTCGCCCTCCCGCGGATCGCCCGCCGGGCCTACGCCGAGGGGTTCGCCATCGGCGACCACACGGTCACCCATCCGAACCTCACCGAGATCCCCGACGCCCGGGTGGTCTGGCAGATCCAGACCGCCGCCCGGCAGATCGGGCAGGTCACCGGACACCGGCCGACCATCATGCGGCCGCCGTTCGGCGCCCAGGACGCCCGGGTGCGAGCGCTGGCCGGCATGCCGGTGATCATGTGGAACGTCGATCCGCGCGACTGGAAGGTACGCGACACCACCCTCATCGAGCGGCGCGTCCTGGACGCGGTCCGACCCGGCGCGATCGTCCTCATGCACGACACCCACCCCGCCACCGTCGCCGCGACGCCCGTCATCGTCGACACCCTGAAGTCGCGCGGCTACACACTGGTGACCGTCCCGCAACTGCTCGCCGACGCCGGCCTGCGACCCGGCGTCGCGTACTTCCACGGTGGGTGACACCCCGGTTTTCGGATTCCGGCGGCATGTGGGCCCTGTCGCGTTGCGCCCCCTTTCGCCGCATACCGCTGCGCCGCACCCGCCGACGGGGGCGACCCGGCCCTGTGGCCGCCGCGGTCATCTCGGGTGCCTTCTCGCCCACTTCGGCGGAGGCCGAGGCGACACCCGTCTTCGAGGCGGACGGACACCACTGGGAGATCTGGCACGCCCTCCGTCACGACCGCCCGTCCACGACGGCCGCCATCCGCTACGGGGGACTACGGCGCCCGTCATGCCTGTGATGCCGACCGCCGAGCACAGCGAGGGGGATCGCCGGCTGTACGACTGTGCCCATGACCGCGGTTCGGAGGCGACGGGCGACCCCGGGGTTGGAACGCCGCGCAGCGCGGACGCCGAGCGGCGGCGCCGGGCGCCCAATGGCTGGATTTCTTCACTACCTTTGACGCTTCAACAGCGACCGACGCGGCTCCGGCGCACGCGACTTGGGGCGGGCGCCGGGCGGTACGCGGCGCACACGGGGCCGCCTTTTTCACCTCCGGCGGTGAAGCTCCTTTTCGTATCGTTTCTGCAAAGTCCCTGGAAGTCGGGCCGGTTGGAGCGTGCGCGGCAACGTGGTGCAAATTAGTCGGACAATACTACGCAGTCATCTGCCCTGGAGAAAGTCCAGTTTTCGTCATGTCATCCCATACCGGTGACGTGAACCCGTAGCGCCATATAGCTTATTCGCCATGAAATCCCAAAATGTTCGGGATGTGGGACGGCGTGGTTTCCTGCAAACCGCCGTCGCCCTCGCCGCCGGCACGGCGGCCGCTACCGCCGGGCTGGAGTCGTCGTCCGCCGCCCGGGCCGACAGCCGGACCCTGCAGACCAGCGAAGACCTCGCCCGCAAGCTGCTTCTCGTCGGCGACAACGGCGAAGACCTCAAACTCGCGTATCTGCGAATTCTCATCGACCACGGCCTGCCGAGGACCACCCGGCCGAAAAAGGTCCTCATCGTGGGCGCCGGGATCTCCGGCCTGGTCGCCGCCGGCCTGCTGCGGGCCGCCGGCCACCACGTCACCGTCATCGAGGCCAACGGCAACCGAACCGGGGGACGGATCAAGACCTTCCGGGGAGTGTTCTCCGACAGGTCACTGCACGCCGAAGCGGGGGCCATGCGCCTGCCCGACTTCCACCCGCTCGTCCTGGCGCTCGCCGACAAGCTGGGGATCAGGCGCAACCTCTTCTACAACGTGGACGTGGCCCCCGGCGCACGCGGGCGCGGGCACACCCCGCCGGTCGTCTACCGTGCCTTCACCGGCGAGACGTGGACCAACGGAGCGCCCACCCGGTTCACTGCGCCACCGGCCACGCTCAACACGCTCATCCGGGTCAACGGGGTGACGGTGACCAGGGGCGCGTACGCCCGGACGCCCGGGCCGGTCAACCGCTCCTTCGGGGCCTCGGTCGCGACCACCATGTCGGCGGCCGTGGACAAGGCCCTGGCCCCCGTCACCGTGTCGGCGAACCAGCCGATCCAGGACCAGATCGCGGCGTGGACCAAGGTCATCAACCGGTTCGACGACTACTCGACGCACCGCTTCCTCGTCGAACACGCGGGATGGGGGCTCGCCGAGGTGGAAGCCGCGGGCACGCTGGAGAACATGACCTCGCGGCTGCACTATTCACTCATCCCCACCCTGATGGACCGCGCCATCATCAACCCCGCCTCCCGGTACTGGGAACTCGAAGGCGGAACGCAGACCCTGACGGACCGGCTCACCGAATCCCTGAGGGGCGTGATCCGCTTCAACCGCAGGATGACCCGGCTGGTGCAGTCGGGGCACGAGGTCGTGATCGAGACGACCGCCGAGGACGGCGACGAGGAATCCTGCGACGGCGCCCCGCGCGAACCGGTCGAGACGTTCCGAGGCGACTACGCCATCATCACGGCACCGTTCTCCGCGGTCCGGTTCTGTGAATTCGAACCGGCCCTTTCCTATCCGAAGCGGCGCGCCGTCATCGAACTGCACTACGACTCGGCGACGAAGGTGCTGCTGGAATTCAAGAACCGGTTCTGGGAACGGGGACCGCGGGGATTCACGGGAGGAGGGTGCGTCAGCGACAGCCCCAACCGCTTCACCTACTTCCCCTCTCTGGTCGAAGGGTCGGACGGCGGCGTCGTGCTCGCCTCCTACACCTGGTCGGACGACGCGATGCGGTGGGACTCCCTCACCCCCGGTGAACGGTACGCGTTCGCCCTGGACAACCTCGCCAGGCTGTTCGGCCCCGACGTCCGGCGGGCGTTCACCGGGGTCGGTGCCACCCAGTCCTGGACGAGGGCCCGGTACGCCCTGGGCGAAGCCGTCATCTTCACCCCCGGGCAGCTGCACGAACACCACGCCGCCGGCCGGACGGTCGAGGGGCGGGTCCACTTCGCCGGGGAACACACCAGCCTCAAACCCGCCTGGATCGAGGGTGCGTTGGAGAGCGCCGTCCGGGTCAGTGTCGAAGTCAACGACCGCTGAAGCCGGGGCGGCGGGCCCGGTACCGGCCGTGCGGCCAGGCGGCCGCGAGTCCGGCGCCGGGCCCGACGGCCGGAGGGCCGACCGGCCGAACCGGAGGGAGCAGGCAATGTCCGTCACCGACACACCCGCACCCGGCCGCCGCCACCGAACCGGCGCGGGTACGGTCACGCCACGGGTCGGCCCGGCCGGACGGCGCATCGCGGCCGTGCTGCTCGTGGGCACCGCTCTGGGCGCCGCGTCGGCACCCGCCGTCCATGCGGCGGTCGGCCACCCTGCGCGCCCCGCTGCGGCGGCCGGGACCGCCGAGCGGGGAACCCCGCCGGGCTCGGCCACCCGCCACCGGTCAGGTGTGCACGTCTCCATCCGATGCCCGCCGGGACCGGCCGCGGCGGCGCTCCGCTCGGAACCCGGCACGTGCGGGATCGGTGTCGTGGTCTGCGACGGCGATGAGGACATCGTGGTCTCCCTGCTGTCCGATGCCCGCGGCGCAGGTGTGACAGGACCGGGGGAGCTGACCACCGATGTCGGCGACCCCTGTACGCGGGCACCGGAACCGCCGCCGCGTCACCCACCGCCCCGGCCCCATCCACCGGTGCCGCGACCTCCGGTGCCACCGGCCCCGCCACCGCCCGCCCACCCGCATCCCGTTGTGGCCGCTCCCGTCTCCGCGCCCCTCAAGCACCCTGCCGTGAGGCCTCACACACCGCCGCCGACCAGGCCGCGCCCGCCCGCGAACACCCCGACCCCCTCGCACACCAACGCGTCACCGACCCCCACAAGCACCCCGGCGGCCACGATCGCGCCGCAGCCCGAGGCCCCCCGCACCCCCGACGCGCAGCGGTGGTGGCTGCTCACCATGACGACCGTCCTGCTGCCCGCGGTCATCGCCGCGGCCGTGCCCCGCATCGTCCAACGCACCCGCTGACACACCCCACCACAGCAGCCCCGGGAGCGCCCATGCCCACCTATCTCGTCAGCTTCCTCGCCACGCTGGGCGGCACCGTCTTCGCCCTCGTCCTCGGCAAACTCCTGGGCCGCGGACGACGCGCCGCCACCGGCGAGTTCAGCGGCCAGGCGCTCTCCCTCATCGCCAGCGTGCTGCTGAGCTCCTTCATCCTCCTCACCGGCTTCCAGGTCGCCGGGAGCTGGTCCGCACTGAGCATCGCAAGAGCCCGGACCTACGACGAAGCTCGGGCCCTCACCGACGTCTACTGGGCGGCAGGCGGGCTGTCCGGCGCCGACCGTACCCGGGTGCGCACACTCCTCAAGCACTACACCGACGAGGTGATCTCCGTCGAGTTCCCCACCCTCGCCAAGGGCCACACCAGCACGGTCACCTGGCACGCCCTGGACGACGTGCGAAGCGCCCTGGACAACACCACCCCCCAACGTGCCGACCAGCAGGCGGCGAAGGCCGCCGCCCAGTCCAACCTGGCCACCGTGTACCAGACACGCGCCGACCGGGCGGCCCAGCTCAAGGCCGGCATGCCGCTGATCACCTGGCTCGCTCTCGTCGTCGCCGGCGGCTTCCTGATCGCCTACCCCGCCGTCCTCGGGCTCACGGCCGGCACCCGCAACCTTATCGGCCTGTGCTTCGTGGGCGCGGCCGTGGCCTTCGCCATCTGCCTGACCGCACAGCTCAACCACCCCTTCCAGCGGCCGTTCGCCGTGCAGCCGACGGCGTTCACCTTCGCCGAGGCACGCTTTCACCAGATGGAGAGCTGACCCGGCCGGAGAGCGCCTCGTCCCAGGTGTGCGGAGCGCCGAAGTGGCGCTCCACCCACTCCGGGTCGTACACCGAGTCCAGATAGCGGTCCCCCTGGTCGGGGGCGAGAGCGACCGCGGTCAGCCGGGCACCGTCGGCGCGCCCGGCGAGCCAGCGCAGCGCGCCGCTGACGACGGTTCCCGTCGAACCGCCGAAGAGGAAGCCGCGTCGGGCCATCGCGTGGCAGGTCTGCAGAGTGTTGCGCTCGGCCACCATCACCACGTCGTCGACCAGGCTCGAGTCCAGCAGCTGCGGTCTGACCCCCGTACCGAGGCCCGGTATCAGCCGTGGCAGCGCCGGGCCGCCGAAGGCCACCGAGCCCACACTGTCGACGGCCACGATCGTCACCGGCCGCTCCCGCTCCCGGAAGTAGCGCGCGCACCCCATCAGCGTGCCGCTGGTACCCGTTCCCACGAACAGCACGTCCAGCTCCGGGAACTGCGCCGCGACCGCGGGTGCCGTACTCCGGTAGTGGGCGAGCCAGTTGTTGGGGTTGGCGTACTGGTTGAGCCAGACGTACCGGGGATCCTCCTCGCACAGCCCGCGCACGTAGTCGATCCGGGCACCGAGGAGCCCGCGCTCCCTGTCGGGTCGGGTGATGACGTGCACCTGTGCGCCGAACGACTCCATCAGGCGCCGGCTGGCCCGATTGCAGCGGGAGTCGGTGACGCACACGAAACCGTATCCCCGGTGTGCCGCGATCATGCTGAGCGCGATGCCGAGATTGCCCGAGGACGACTCGACCAGGACCGAACCGGGCGTGAGGACGCCGTCGCGTTCGGCGGCGAGCACCATCTCCAGAGCGGCCTTGAGCTTGATGGAGCCCGAGGGATTGAACCCCTCGCACTTGAGGTAGAGCGGCACACCGAAGACGGACTCGAGATCCACGAAGACGTCGTCGGCGTTGATCTCGTACGGGGCGGATACGACCGGCACTTCATCACCGCGTTTCGTTCGGGTGCCGACTAGGCACCGGTGCGTCCATAGCGGTCCAACTCGTGGAAGAAGCCGTCGACGACGCCGAGCCGCCCCGAGTCCCGCAGCCGGTCGTGCACGTGCCTGCCGAGGGCGATGTCGAGCACGCCGAGGCCGAAAGGCGAGAAGACCACCGGACGGTCCGAGGGCACCTCGACCCGGCCCTCCAGGACGTCGTACAGCGTGCCGTCGACGAACTCCCGGCTGCCCGTGAGCTTTTCCGTCAGATGCGGCGAGGTGTCCGCCTTCAGGCAGTGCTCCACGTCGTCCAGGAAGTTCGCCGAGGCGAGCAGGATCTCGGGGGCCAGATCGCGCAGGGACACATTGAGCACCAGCGGGTTGTGGTCGAACCAGGCCGGGTCGTGCACGTGCGGAGTGCCGGCCACCGTCGCGAAGACGACCAGATCGCTGTGGCGGATCAGCTCCTTCGCGGACCGGTGCACCACGACAGGGGCCTTCGCCGGACGGTCGTTCAGGTAGCCGGCGAACGCCTTGGCGTGCTCGTCCGACAGGTCGTGCACCCCCAGCTCGTCGAAGTCCCAGCCGGTGGCCTCGAGGTACCGGTGGATGTAGCGGGCGATGAGCCCGGCGCCGATGAAACCGACCCGGCGGGGACGCCCGCCCCGGCTGAGCCGGTCCGCGGCGAGCGCCGCCGAGGCCGCGGTCCGGGAGGCGCTGATGATGGAGCTCTCCAGGCAGGCGAAGGGGTAGCCGGTGCCGTGGTCGTTGAGGATCAGGACCGCGGACGCCCGGGGGATGCCGGCCGCGACGTTCTCGGGGAAGCTGGAGATCCACTTCAGGCCGTCCGTCGGCCGGTCACCGCCGACCGCCGCGGGCAGCGCGATGATCCGCGAACTCGGCCGGTCGGGAAAGCGCAGGAAGTACGACGGCGGATTGACCGAGTCGCCCCGGCCGTGCAGCCGGTAGACCTCCTCGACCAGGTCCACCACCTGCTGCTCGGCACCGGTGAGGACCTCCGCCACCTGCGCGCCGGTGATGACGGCGAACGGCGGCACGAGCGGCTGCTGGGACATGCTGACTCCATCCGTGAGAGTGTGTGGGTGGTTCGCACGGCACCGGCGACGGGCCGTCAGGACTGGGCCGGGACCTTCACCGGGTCGCCGAGGACGACCGCGATCTCCCGTGCCCCCTCGTACGCCTCGCGGCTGTGCGCCATCCGGAGGTTGTCGACGATCATCAGGTCCCCGGCGCGCCACGGCTCGCGGAGCGTGTGCTTGTCGTAGGCGTCGTTGATGGTCCGCACCGCTTCCTCGTCGAGGGGCGTGCCGTCGCCGTACCGGGTGTTGAACGGCAACCCGTCCTCGCCGAACTCGAACTTCAGGTACTCGCGGACCACCGGGTCGAGCGTCCACTCGCTGAGGAACGCGATCTGGTTGAACCAGCCCCGGCGCCCGGACACCGGGTGGCGCAGCACGGAGACGGCCCGCTGGCGGGTGCGCAGATCACCGTTGCCCTGCCAGGTGAACTCGATGTCCCGGGCGGCGCAGTACGCCTCCACGGCCGCGCGGTCGGCGGTGCCGAAAGCGGTCGCGAGACCGCCCCCGATCGTCTCGGTGTAGTTGCGGTCCAGCCGCCAGCCCACCGCCTCGAAGCGGTCCACCAGCTCGGCGGGGAGCGCCTGCAGGACCTCGTGCGAGTCCGCCACCGCGGTCACACCGCCCGAGGCCGGGGCGGTCAGACAGGCGAAGAGCAGGGTGCCCGGGACCTCGCGGGTGTAACTCAGCTCGTGGTGCATGCACATCGGCTGGTCGACGGGCCACTCCGTCGAGGAGTACACACCGTCCGCCAGGACCTGCCGCGGCGCGAAGCCCTCCCGCTCGGCGACCACCTCGTCCAGCAGCTCCCGGGCGAGGCGGCCCACGGATTCCGCGTCCCGCAGACCCAGCCCCCGCACCAGCAGCGCCCCGTGCTCGGCCACGGCGGCGCGCAGCGGCTCACGGTGCTCGGCGGCCCACGCGGCGGGGTCGGCCGGGACAGGGCCGTCGAGCACCAGCACGGCGGGACGCCCCTCGGTCTTGACCACCTCCAACGCGCCGCCGGTGAACGGGGCGCCGGAGGACGCTTGCGACGGCGTAGCCATGACGCGGCCACTTCCTCCTGTTCGGTTCACGGTGTCGACGGGTTCGGCGGCCGCAGCGGTCCCGGTCACCGCGGTGTCCTCGCCATCCGCCGCGGCCAGGTGCCCGGCGAGGCCGGCGAGCGTGGGATGCCGATGCAGATCGCGCAGGGTGAAGGCACGCTCCAACCGCACGATCAACCGCACCGCCGAGAGCGACGTCCCGCCCAGATCGAAGAAGTCGTCGTCGCGGCCGATCCGCTCGACGGGCAGCCTCAACTCGGCCGCCCACGCCTCGGCCAGCCGCCGCTCGGCATCCGTACGCGGCTCCTGGTGCGCCTTGGCCCCATCGGCGGCGAGTTCGGCGGCCAGCGCGGTGAGAGCGCGCTTGTCGGTCTTGCCGTTGGGGGTCAGCGGCAGCGCGTCCAGACGCTCGATCCGGCGCGGCACCATGTAGGCCGGAAGGGTCCGCGCGAGCCCCTCGCGCAGTTCCTCGCCGGACAGGGCGGAACCGGCCTGGAAACCCACCAGACGGCGGCCCTCGTCGGGACTCTCCACCACCACGACGGCTCCGTCACGCACGCCGGGGAGCCGCAGCAGCTGGTTCTCGATCTCGCCGATCTCGATCCGGAAGCCCCGGATCTTGACCTGGGCGTCGCGGCGCCCGAGGAACTCGAGCGAGCCCTCCGGCAGCCAGCGCCCGAAGTCGCCCGAACGGTACAGCCGTCGGCCCGGCCGGTGGGGGTCCTGCCCGAAGGCGAGGGCCGTGCGCTCCGGATCGTTGACATAGCCGCGCCCCACGCACACACCGGAGAACACGATCTCGCCCGGCGCACCCAGCGGCACCGGCCGCAGATTCTCGTCGACCACATACACCGTGACGTTGCCGACCGGCCGGCCCAGCGGCACCGAGTCCCGCTCCGGCACCACCGTCATCACCTCGTGGTTGGAGTCGTCCGAGGTCTCGGTGAGCCCGTAGGCGTTGACCAGGGCGATGCGCGGGAACCGCGCGAACCACCGCACGGTCAGCTCCTTCTTCAGGGCCTCACCCGTGACCGACACACACCGCAACCCGGCCAGTTCCCTGCGTGATTCCTCCAGCCGTGACAGCAGCACTTCCAGGTACGAGGGGACCACCTGGAGCACGGCGACGTCGCCCTGCTCGATCGTGTCCAGGAAGCGGTCGACGTCGAGGATCGCCTCCTGCTCGACGATCAGGGTCCGCCCGCCCACCACAAGCGGGGCGACGAGCTGCCACAGCGAGATGTCGAAGGACTGCGGGGCGGTCTGCGCCACCACGTCGCCCTCGCGGATCCCCAGATCGTCGATCTTGGCGTAGAGGTGGTTGACGAACCCGGCGTGCTCGCACATCGCGCCCTTGGGCTCGCCCGTGGAGCCCGACGTGAAGTACAGGTAGGCGAGTTGACCGGCGCCGACGGGCACCCCCGGGTCGTGGTCGGGGTGGCCCTCGCCGTACGCGGCCGTGATGGTGAGCACCTCCGCACTCGCCGGCGCGGCCTGCCGCACCTGCCCGGCGGCGCCGTCCTCGGTGAGGACGAGCCGGCATCCGCTGCGCTCCAGTGTCCGGGCCATCCGGTCGGCCGGGGCGTGCGGTTCGATGGGCAGGTACGCGGCCCCGGCCTTGAGTATGCCGATGACCGCGGCCTGCCAGTCGAGGTTGCGCTCGGCGACCACGGCCACCACGGCCTCCGCGCCCAGGTCCCGGTCGAGGAGCGCGTGCGCGATCCGGTTGGCGTGCGCGTTGAGTTCCGCGTACGTCCGGCTCTCTCCCGCGTGTACGGCGGCGATGTCGCCGGGCCGGACCGCGACCTGCTCCTCGAACAACTCGTGGAACCGCCGGTCGGGCAACTCCCGCTCCGCACCGGACATTCCATGGACCTGGAGCCGGAACTCGGCCTCGGACACCAGCCCTTGCCCGCGGCTGGACGCGTCGGGCGCGGCCGTCATCTGCTCCAGCGCCGTCACGTAGTAGCCGGCGATGCGGCCGGCGGCCTCGGAGTCGAGCACGTCGGTGCGGTAGCACAACCGCACTTGCGGCCCCTCCGGACCGTAGCGCAGCGCGGCGGACAGGACGGTGTCCGGGTGCGGCATGGCCGCGGGTCCGCCCGATCGGGCCTGGGACGGGTCGCTCGGCTGGCGGAGGTCGAGGACGGTCTCGAAGGCGCCGTCCACGGGCCGTCGGACGGCCCGTTCCGAGGCGGTCAGCAGCTCGCGCCACGTCTCGTCGTTCAGGGCGAGCGCACACGGCCGGGCTTCGGCCGCACCCGCGGCCTCGGCGGCAGGTGCGCCCTGCGTCGTGGCCGGCGGTATGTACCCGGTCACGACCGCGCACTCACCGCTGAGTGCCGCGAGGACGGCGGTGTGGGCGGCGACCGCGGCGGCTTCCCAGCCGGTTCCCGAACGCCGGGCGAGGAACCTGACCCGCGCCGCGAGACGGACCGGGACCGGGAGCGACAGCTCGGCGTGTCCGGCCGCGGCACTGGACGGCGGCACCCACCGCGGGACGAGCCGCTGCGGCGCTCCGGTGATCGTCATCGCTCTCTCCTGTCGGGCCGGACGGCCTGCGTCGGGGGGCGGTGAACGGGGCGTCGGGGCCGAGGTCGAGACCTGCCCGAAGCCGCGTACGCGGACACGAATACCGAGACGCGCTCGGCTCCCCCATTACTCTTCGTGGCCGTGGACGATGAAACGCTACCTCACGGTGGAATGGCAATGGTTGACGGTAGCGGCTTGCCCCACACGGAAACTGACGCCACGTCGGCTAATCGCCGGTTTAAAACCGGACAGATGGGGCAGAGTGTCGCTGCTCCGGGCGCGAAGCGAGCCTTGTCACCCTGCGCTTTGGGGTAACTTTGCCCAGCCGCAAGGTGGTTGGCCTCGGGTGGTCGTAGACTGAATTCGAATGCCGAGGCATGAT
>CAYNNX010000046.1:0-16171 GCA_964398515.1 uncultured Streptantibioticus sp.
CACTCCCCCTGACCCGCAACGGCAAGGTCGACCGCAAAGCCCTGCCCGCCCCCGATCTCGCCGACCGTGTGTCCGGCCGGAAGCCGCAGACCGCCGCCGAAGCCACCTTGTGCGCTCTCTTCGCCGAGGTACTCGAGCTGGAACGCGTGGGGCGCGACGACGACTTCTTCGAGCTGGGCGGGGACTCGGGCCTGGCCATGCGGCTCGCCGGGCGGGTCCGCGAGGCCTTCGGCGTCGAACTGGCCCTCCGGCAGTTCTTCGGCTCGCCGACACCGGCAGGGGTGGCCCGGCTCCTCGCCACGAAGGCGCGTCCCGCGCTGCGAGCCGTCGAGCGCCGCGCCGACGTACCCGTCTCCGCGGGGCAGTTCCGCACCTGGCTGATGTCCCAGCTCGACGACACGGCCCAGGCTCACCGAATCCCCGTGGCGCTGCGCCTCAGCGGCGAGTTGGATCAGGAGGCGCTGCAAGCCGCCCTCGGCGATGTCGCCGCACGGCACGAGATCCTGCGCACCACCTTCCAGGGCGCCCGCGGCGGCGAGATGCGGCAGCACATCCTGGACCCGGCCGACGCCCGTCCCGCGCCGGCCGTGGTGGCCGCCACCGAGGCGGACCTCGCGGACCTCCTGGCCGCCCATGCCGGGCACGAGTTCGACCTCGCCCGCGAGACGCCGTGGACGCAGGTCCTGTTCACCCTGTCGCGCAGCGAGCACGTGCTGCTGCTGGTGGTGCACCGCGTCGCCGCCGACGACGCGTCCGTGGACGTCCTCGTCCGCGACCTGGCGACCGCGTACGGCGCGCGGCGCGAGGGCCGGGTCCCCGAACGCGCGCCGCTGCCCGTACAGTTCGCCGACTACGCGTTCTGGGAGCGCGAACTGCTGCGGGGCGAGCGGGAACCCGACAGTCTCGTCAACGACCAACTCGCCTACTGGAAGGACGCGTTGGCCGGAATGGACGACGAGATCGCCCTGCCGGCCGACCGCCCGAGACCGTCACTCGCCTCCGGGCGGTCCATGGCCGCCCGCCCGGCCGGTACCGTGCCACTGCGTCTCGACACCGAAGCGCACGCCCGCATCGCGGAGCTGACCGAGGACGGCGCGACCACCACGTTCATGGTGATCCAGACGGCCCTGGTGATGCTGCTCGCCCGGCTCGGTGCCGGATGCGACATCACCATCGGCACCGTCGTCCCGCACCGGGACGAGTCCGGTCTGGAGGGCCTGGTGGGCCCCTTGGCCGGGCCGCTGGCGTTGCGCACCGACGCGTCGGGGGACCCGACGTTCCACGAGCTGCTCGGCCGGGTACGGGCGGTGAACCAGGAAGCACGTCAACATCGCGACCTCCCCTTCGAGCGCCTCGTCGACGCGCTGGAGCTGTCGCCCTCGCCCGGACGCCATCCCGTCTTCCAGGTCCGGCTCGAGGTGGAGGAAAGCGTCGCCGAGCCATGGGACCCCTGGGAACTGCCGGGGGTTCGCACCACCTGCGTCGACCTGCCCGCGCGAGCCACCGAACTGGACCTGTCGTTCCACCTGACCGAGCGGTACGAGCCCGACGGTGACCTGGGCGGTCTCGACGGCGAACTCCACTATGCCGCCGACCTGTTCGACCAGGAGACCGCGCACGCTCTCGCGCACCGCCTGGTCCGCGTCATCGAGCAGGTGACGGCCGAACCGGAGCTGCGCCTGAGCATGGTCGACGTACTGCTGGGCGCGGACGAGCACCGCCGGCTCGTCGAGGACGCGGACGGCGCCCTCGTACTGGACGAGCTCCTGCGCCCTGTGCCGCCGGGCGTCGTGGGCGACCTGTACCTGGCGGACGGCTCGCCTGCGCGCGGCGACGGCGGCGGTCCGCAGACCACGGACGAGCGGTACGTGGCGTGCCCCTTCGGGCCCCGCGGTGCGCGCATGTTCCGTACCGGCGACCGGGCGAAGCGTACGGCCCAGGGCCTGGTCACGCTCGGCGCCGGGGCACAGGAGCGCAGGCGGGACCCCAGGACCTCGCGGCGCGCCGGCCAACGCCGAAGCGACCTGGACGTGTTGCTGCCGCTGCGCCCCGAAGGGAGCCGTCCCCCGTTGTTCTGCGTGCACCCCGGCATGGGGCTGAGCTGGGGCTACGCGGCTCTCCTGAGGTACCTCCCGCAGGACCAGCCGGTGTACGGAGTGCAGGCGCGGGGGCTCGCGCGACCGGAACCGCTGCCCGCGAGCATCGCGGAGATGGCGGCCGACTACGCGGACCAGATCCGCTCGGTCCAGCCCGCGGGGCCCTATCGCCTCCTGGGCTGGTCCATCGGCGGCACCATCGCTCAGGCCGTCGCCACCCGCCTGCAAGAGGTGGGCGAGGAGGTGGAGTTGCTCGCCCTGCTCGACGCCTACCCCGACGGCGACACCGCCAAGTCGAAGTTCCGCGGCGACGAGGAGCGGCCGCAGGACGGCTACGCCATGCTGCGACAGGAGCGGGCAGGCCTGCCCGACCTCTACCGTTCGACCGGCATGAGCGACCAGGTCCTGGCGAACCTGGAGAAGGTGCTGCGCAACATGTCGGGCTTCGCGCCCGGCCACGCACCGCGCTCCTTCCGCGGGGACCTGCTGCTGTTCGTCGCGACCGTCGACCGGCCGGAAGACCTGCCGGTGGCGGACGCGGCGGCGAGCTGGCGGCCCTACATCCAAGGCGACATCGAAACGCACGAAGTTGCCGCCGGCCACTACGACATGTTGCGACCCGAGCCGCTGTCGGGCATTGCACGCGTGGTCGCGCACCGGCTTGAGCAGGCACAGCGCAAGACACCGGAGAAGACACACGAGAGGACAGACCGATGACCAATCCGTTCGACAACGAAGACGGAACCTTCTACGTCCTCGTCAACGACGAGGGGCAGCACTCCCTGTGGCCCGCCTTCGCCGAGATCCCGGACGGCTGGAGCACGGTGCACGGCGAGGCCACCCGTCAGGAATGCCTGGCGTTCGTCGAGGAGAACTGGACGGACATGCGCCCCAAGAGCCTCATCGCGGAGATGAACCGCGGCGGCAGTGCGACCCCGTAGATGAGCACCGAAAACCTGGTGACCATTGCCATCGGCGACGTCGCCGTCATCGTCATCGTCTCGCGACTCCTTGCGACCGCGGCCCGCAAGGTGGGTCAGCCGGCCGTCGTCGGCCAGATCCTCGCCGGGATCGCCCTGGGCCCGACGCTGCTCGGGCGCCTTCCCGGCAACCCCACGAGGAGGCTCTTCCCCCACGACGTCCTGCCGTTTCTGACCGTGCTGTCCCAGATCGCCATCGTGATCTTCATGTTCGTCGTGGGGTACGAGATCGACTGGCGGCAGCTGCGCCAAGGAGGCAGAGCGGCGGTGTCGGTGGCGCTGTTCGCCTGCGCGGTCCCCGCGGGACTCGGCGTCGGCGCGGCGGGCCTGTTCCCGGGGGTGTTCTCGGCGGTGGAGCCGCACCAGCCGCATGACAGAGCATTCTGGCTGTTCATTGCCGTGGCGACCTCTGTCACCGCGCTGCCCGTTCTGGCGGCCATCGTCCGCGAGCGCGGCCTGTCGGGCAGCCCCGCGGGGACCGTGGCCACAACCGCCGCCGGATTCATGGACGTCGCCGGCTGGCTGGTCCTCGCCGCGGCGCTCGCCGGCACCGGGCACGCCGCCGCGCGGCCGTGGCCGATGACGCTGCTCCTGATCGCCCTGTTCGCGGCGGCCATGGTCGTGGCGGTACGACCGGTGCTCACCCGGTGGCTCGAGCGGTCCGGCATCATCCAGGACAACCAGCTCACGATCGCGCTCGGCCTTGCCCTGGGCAGCGCCTGGGTGACGGCGGAACTGGGGCTGCACCCCGTGTTCGGCGGCCTGCTCGCAGGGCTCACGATGCCCCGCAGGGACGGCGTGCCGGAGGCCGACGTGCTGCGGCCCATGGAGCAGACCGCACTCCTGCTCCTGCCGCTGTTCTTCGTGACGACCGGTCTGTCGTTCGACATCGGCTCCCTCAACGGCAGCGGGGGCGTCCTGCTGGCGCTGATCCTGGCGGTGGCCATCGGGGGCAAGCTGATCCCGGGGTACGCGGCGGCTCGGTTGAGCGGCATGGACGCGCGTCAGTCGGCCGTCGTCGCCGCGCTGGTGAACACCCGGGGCCTCACCGAACTGATCGTGCTGAACGTCGCCTTGGACGCCAGGATCATCGGGCCGGAAATGTTCACCGTCCTGGTGCTCATGGCACTGCTCACCACACTCATGACCGGCCCACTGCTTTCCCTGACGGGGCGCGGAGGGCGCGGCCGGAGAAATCCGCGCCATTCCGGGAAGGTCGTTCCCGCGGTGCTGGACGGACAACCTTGACACTCAACCTGGACGATTCCAGACTCGGTTGAGGAATTGCGTCATCGAATTTCATGGACGGACGCAGCGATTCTCCGGTCGCGATGAATATCCCGGCCGGTTCACGGGAGGGGAGGGATGGCCTTGCCGAATTCCGAGGAATTCGACGTGGTGGTCGTCGGCGGAGGGCCGGCCGGCTCGACACTGGCCGCACTCGTGGCCATGCAGGGGCGGCGGGTACTGGTCCTGGAGAAGGAATTCTTCCCCCGCCACCAGATCGGCGAGTCGCTGTTGCCGTCCACCATTCACGGCGTATGCAGACTCACCGGTGTGGCGGACGAACTCGCCAAGGCGGGCTTCCAGCTCAAGCGCGGCGGGACGTTCAAGTGGGGAGCGAGCCCGAACCCCTGGACCTTCGCCTTCTCGGTATCCCCGCGCATGACAGGGCCGACCTCGTTCGCCTACCAGGTGGAGCGGTCCAAGTTCGATCAGATCCTGCTCGACCACGCCCGCCGGCTGGGCGCCGAGGTCCGCGAGGGATGCGGGGTCGCCGACGTCGTCGCCGACGAGGACCGGGTCCGCGGTGTGCGGTACACCGACGCGGACGGCACCGAACGCGAGGCCCACGCCAGGTTCGTCGTGGACGCCTCCGGCAACAAGAGCCGCCTGTACGGGCGGGTGGGCGGCAGGCGCGAGTACTCGGACTTCTTCCGCAGCCTGGCCCTGTACGGCTACTTCGAAGGCGGCAAGCGGCTGCCGGAGCCGAACTCGGGCAACATCCTGTCGGTGGCGTTCGACAGCGGCTGGTTCTGGTACATCCCGCTGAGCCCGACGCTGACGAGTGTGGGCGCGGTGGTGCGGCGCGAGATGGCCGACAAGATCCAGGGGGACCAGGAGAAGGCCCTCATGGCGCTGATCGCCGAATGCCCCCTGATCGCGGAGTACCTCGGGGACGCCAAGCGGATCACCACGGGAGAGTACGGGAAACTGCGGGTCCGCAAGGACTACTCCTACCACCAGACGACGTTCTGGCGGCCCGGCCTGGTTCTCATCGGGGACGCGGCGTGCTTCGTCGACCCGGTGTTCTCCTCCGGTGTCCACCTGGCGACCTACAGCGCGCTTCTGGCGGCCCGTTCGATCAACAGCGTGCTGGCCGGACTGGTCGACGAGGAACGGGCGTTGGGCGAGTTCGAGGCCCGCTACCGGCGCGAGTACGGCGTCTTCTACGAGTTCCTCCTGTCGTTCTACGACATGCACCACAACGAGAACTCCTACTTCTGGCAGGCCAAGAAGGTCACCCGGGCCAACCGGCCCGAACTCCAGTCGTTCGTCGAACTCATCGGCGGTGTCTCCTCCGGCGAGCGCGCCCTGAGCGACGCCGATGCCCTCGCCAAGCGCTTCAGCGCGGAGTCCGACGAGTTCGCCGCCGCCGTCGACGAACTCGGGCGCAGCGAGGACGGCAGCATGGTGCCGTTGTTCCGCTCCTCGGTGGTGCGCGAGGTGATGCGCGAGGGCGGCCAGGTCCAGATGGGCGCGCTGCTCGGTGAGGACGCCGAACGCGAGACCCCGCTGTTCGACGGCGGCCTGGTGCCGTCCCCCGACGGCATGTTCTGGCTCCCGTTCCACGCCGACGGCGAGTAGAAGGAGATCCGCGCATGGCCCGGCCGTCCGAACTCTCCATGCACAACCGCCGCGACCGCTTCGACCCGCTGCCCGAACTCGCAGCGCTCAGCGCGCGAGCGCCGCTGTCCGAGGCCGACCTCACCGACGGCCCCACCCCCTCCATCGGGTGGCTGGTCACCGGACCCGAAGAGGTACGGGCGGTCCTCGGCGACTCGGAGCGGTTCAGCACGGTCCCGCCCGCGGACGGCTCGCGCCCGGTGCAGCCGGGCAACCTCATCCAGTACGACCCGCCCGACCACACCCGGCTGCGGCAACTGCTCACCCCGGAGTTCACCGTCCGCCGCATGCGCGGTCTGCAGCCCGCGGTCGAGGCCGTCGTCGCGGACTGCCTGGACGCATTGGAGAAGGCCGGGCGGCCCGCCGACTTCATGCGGCATGTCGCCTGGCCCGTGCCCGGTCTGGTCATGTGCGAGCTGTTCGGGGTGCCCCGCGACGACCGGGCGGAGCTCGCGCGCATCCTCAAGGTCAGCAGGCCCGCCTTCCGCGGCAGCCGGGTGCAGATGGCCGCGGGCGCGGCCTATCTATCGTACGTGGACCAGCTCGTGGCCCGCAAACGCCGCGACCCCGGCGACGACCTCCTCGGCCGCCTGGTACGGGAGCACGGCGACCAGATCGGCCATGAGGAACTGGTCGGCCTCAGCGCGTTCGTCATCGGCTCCGGCGTCGAGAACATGGCCAGCATGCTGGGGCTCGGCGTCCTCACGCTGCTCGAACACCCGGAGCAGCTCGCCCGGTTGCGGCAGTGCCCCCACCTGATCGACCAGGCGGTGGAGGAGCTCATCCGCTATCTGTCGATCATCCCGACCGCCTCGCCGCGCATCGCCCGCGAGGACGTGCCGCTCGGCGACCAGGTGATCAAGGCAGGCGACCGGGTGGCCTGTTCGCTGTTGGCGGCCAACCGCGTCCGGCCGCCCGGCACGCCCCCAGACCGCCTCGACATCACCCGCGAGCCGGCGGCCCACGTAGGCCTCGGCCACGGCGTCCACTACTGCGTCGGTGCCTCGCTCGTCCGGATGCAGCTCAAAACCGCCTACCTGGCGGTCCTGCGCCGCTTCCCCGAACTGCGCTGTGCCGTACCGCCGCAGGAGATCCGCTTCCGTCCGCAGGCGCCGTACGGCGTGGAGACCCTGCCCGTCGCCTGGTGACGGGCCGGGTCACGAACGTACAAGCCGGAGGGGAGCCATGCCGTCCACGACCGAGACCGTGATGGTCCACACCCGCAGGGACCGCTTCGACCCGGCCGCGGAGCTGCGCCTGCTGGCCGCCGACAAGCCGGTGACCAGGATCGAGGCGGGGCCCGCCGCGGGCGGTGCACCCGTGTGGCTGGTCACCGGCTACGCCGAGGTGCGCCAGGTCCTCGGCGACCACCGCCGTTTCTCCACCCGGCGCCGCTTCGGGGCACGCTCCGCACCCGACGGCCCCCGGCCGGACGAGCTGGCCGGGCAGCTCATGGACTACGACCCACCCGAGCACACCCGGCTCAGGCAGCTCCTCACGCCCGAGTTCACCCACCGCAGAATGCGCCGGCTCGAACCGAGGATCGCCGCCATCGTCACCGAGCACCTCGACGCCATGGAACGCTCCGGACCGCCGGCCGACCTGATGGCGGCCTACGCCTCGCCCGTTCCCGGCGCGGTGCTGTGCGAACTCATCGGCGTGCCCCGCGACGACCGCGGTGAGTTCCTGCGCCGCTGCCACGCGTTCCTCGCCTTCGGAGCCTCCGGCCGGGGACGTCAGCGGCGGGCGGCGGCAGGTGAACTCCTGTCGCGTTACGTGGCGGGGATGGTGGCACGCCGTCGCGAGGAGCCCGACGACGGCTTCCTGGGCATGCTGGTCCGCGACCACGGCGACGAGATCAGCGACACGGAACTGCGCGGCGTGTGCGTCCTGTTGGTCCTCGCGGGCCTCGACAACATCTCCGGCATGCTGGGCCTGGGAACCCTGCTGCTCCTCGGCCACCCCGGTCAGCTCGCCCTCGTACGCGACGACCCCGAAGCGGTCGACGGCGCCGTGGACGAACTGCTCCGGTACCTGTCGGTGCCGCACGCGCCGACACCGCGGACCGCCGTCGAGGACGTCACCGTCGGGGACCAGCTGATCCGGGCGGGGGAGCACGTGGTGTGCTCCATCCCGACGGCCAACCGCGACAGCGCGCTGCTCGCCGAGCCCGACCGTTTCGACATCACGCGCGGGCCCACGGCCCATGTCGCCTTCGGACACGGCATCCACCACT
Organism: uncultured Streptantibioticus sp.; assembly: GCA_964398515.1. Taxonomy (GTDB): domain Bacteria; phylum Actinomycetota; class Actinomycetes; order Streptomycetales; family Streptomycetaceae; genus CAYNNX01. The sequence continues at coordinate 8,220 of CAYNNX010000046.1, forward strand.
GCCTGGGCGCTGCACTGGCCCGCATGGAACTGCGGATCGCCTACCCGGCGCTGCTGCGGCGCTTCCCCGGGCTCGCGCTGGCGGTGCCCGGGCCGCAGGTGCCGTTCCGCGTCCACGCACTCGCCCACGGCGTGGAGCGGCTGCCGGTCACCTGGTGAACGCGCCAACGGGAACGTGAAGGAGAATCAGGTGGACATGGAAGTACGGGTGGACCGCCGGCGGTGTGCGGGCTCCGGACTGTGCCTGGCACAGGTCCCCGCCGTCTTCGACCAGTCGGACGACGACGGCAGGGTCCTGCTCAACACCCGCGTTCCCGGTCCTGAGCTGGCCGCCGCGGTGCGGGCGGCAGCCGCACGCTGCCCGTCCGGGGCGATCACGCTGCACCGGCCCGGCTCGGGCGGGGAACCCGAGGGCACGTGAGCCGGGGGTGGTGAGCCCCCGCACCGGCCGGCGGCTCCGGGCGCCCTACAAGGCGTCACTCGCCGCCGCTCCCCGCACCGTGTGAAGCCGCCGCGCGTCCGCGACACTCGCGCAGCCCGCCAGCCCGAGGGCGTCGAGGAGTTCGGCGGCCAGCAGGTCGAGCACCCGCCGCACACCGGCTTCCCCGGCGGCGGCGAGCCCCCAGACCGGCGCACGTCCCACCAGCACCCCGCAGGCGCCCAGGGCCAGCGCCTTGAGCACGTCGGTGCCGCGGCGCACGCCGCCGTCCACCAGCACCTCGCACGCCCCGCCCACCGCCTCGACCACCGCGGGCAGCGCGTCGATGGCGGGCAGCGCGCCGTCGAGCTGCCGGCCGCCGTGATTGGACACCACGACGGCGTCGACGCCCAGCCGGGCCGCCCGCACCGCGTCCTCGGGTGCGAGCACACCCTTGAGGACCACCGGGAGCCGGGTGGCGGCACGCAGCGCCTCCACGCACGACCAGGTCACCGCCGGTGAGAACGCCTCGGCCGTGTGGGCGGCCACCGCCGAGCCGTCGGTGAGGGGCCGGTGCGCGGCCGAAGCGGCGCCGCCGTCGAGATGGGCGGCGCGCACCCGGGCGGGCAGGGTGAAGCGATTGCGCACGTCACGAAGCCTTCGGCCCATCCAGGGCACGTCGACCGTGAGCACCAGCGCCTCGCAGCCCGCGTCCTCGGCCCGGCGCGCGAGGTCCAGGGTGCGGCCCCGCTCGCGGAGCCAGTAGAGCTGGAACCACACCCTGCCACCGGCTGCGGTGACCTCCTCGACCGGGACGCTGCTCAAAGTGGCGACGGTGAACGGCACACCCGCCGCCCGCGCCGCGCGGGCGGCCGCCGACTCTCCCTCGGGATGCACGAGTTGCTGGTACGCGACCGGAGCGATGGCCACCGGCATCCGTACCGGCCGGCCGAGCAGTGTCGCCGTCGTGGCGCACTCCGAGACGTCCCGGAGCACCCGGGAGACCACGAAGAGGCGGTCGAACGCCTCCCGGTTCGCCGCGAGCGTGCGCTCACGGCCACTGCCGCCCGCGACGAAGTCCCACACCCCGGCCGGCAGCACCGCGGCCGCGGCCCGCTCGACATCGCCGAGATCGCGCAGTTCCCGCAGGCCGATCGCGTCCGGTAGGCCGCCCGGGTCAGCGCGGCGCACGCTGCCCCGTCCGTTCCAGCTCCACAGCCTCGTACAGCGCCTTGATGTTGGAGCTGCCGAACGTCTTCGCGCCCTGGCGCTCGATGACCTCGAAGAAGATCGTCCCGCGCGGGTGGACGGACGCGGTGAAGATCTGGAACAGCTGGCCGCCGTGGTCCTCGTCCACGAGCAGGTTGGTCGCGCGCAGGTCGTCCAGGGTGTGGGTCTGCAGCCCGATCCGCTCGCCGAGCAGGTCGTAGTAGGCCCTCGGGGTGCTGAGGAAGCCGACGCCGCGCGCGGAGAGCGTGCGCACCGTGCGTACCGCGTCCCTGCTGGAGAACGCCAGGTGCTGAACCCCCGGGCCGTGGTGGCTCTTGAGGAACTCGTCGATCTGCCCGGGCTGCGCCCGCACGTCCGGCTCCAGCAGGGTCAGCGTCACCGCCGCGGTCGTCGCGCTCTGAACGACCCTGGAGTCCATCGCCTGCGCGCCGACGACGATGTGTTCCTGGAAGATCTCCCGGAACCCCAGCGTGCGCTGGTAGAAGCGGGTCGTCGCCTCCAGCTCGCCGGCGTTGAGGCACACCGCGATGTGATCGATGTCGAACAGGCCCACCTCGCCGGTGCGGGCCTCCCGTGTGCCGAGCGCGGGCACGAAGCCGGCCGGGAGCCCGGGGACCTCGCCGGGGGCGCGCTCCACCAGCGTGTGGACGACGTCGCCGAAGCCGGAGATCGTCGCTGTGACGGCCGGGCCCTCGCCCCCGTGCCGCGTCGGCGGGCGCACCGGACGGGCACCGCCCGCCACCGCTGCGCTGAAGGCCGCGGACACGTCGGCGGTGCGCAGGGCGATGTCGGCGACGCCGTCGCCGTGCGTGGCGAGGTAGGTGGAGGCGGGATGCTGATGCGACGTCGGTGCCGTCAGCACCAGGGTCATCCGCCCCTGGCGCAGCGCGACGCTGCGGTGCTCGGCGGATCCGCCGGTGCCGACGACCGTGAACGCGTACTTGTCGGCCCATGCGAAGGCCGCCGCCTCCAGGTCGGCGACGTACATCTCGACGTAGTCGATCTCAAGGTCGCCGACCGGGGCCGTTGCGGGTACATCCGTCATCAGAGTCCTCGGTGTTGAGAAGAATACGGAAGGCGAATTCAGGCACGCTGACCGGCGTCTTGGATTCCTCGTCCGGGATTCAGTGCCAACCGTCCGGCCGCAGAGCGGAATTCTCGTGGCGGCTCCGATGGTACGGCTGCCGCGAGGAGGGCCGCATCTGTCCAGCCATTGCTATGGATCTGCTGTCCGTAGACCCTGATGACACGGCATCCCCGATACGCTCACGGGTTGCACGTCTTCGCGTTCCCTGCCGTTCCCGATAAGGAATCAAGGAATCTGCCGATGGAAATTCTGCAATCGAAAAGCGTTCTCGCCGAGTTGGACGCGGCCACACTGCACGCCTCGCTCGCCGATGCGTCCATGGAGTCGATGAACCTCCTCAACCAGATCGCCGACACCTATCCGGACGCGATCTCGTTCGCGGCGGGGCGTCCCTACGAGGGCTTCTACGACGTGGCCCGCATCCACGCATACCTGCGGACCTTCTGCGACCACCTGCGCTTCGACCGGCGCATGAGCGAGAGGGACGTCACCCGCACCCTGTTCCAGTACGGCGCGACGAAGGGGATCATCGCCGACCTCGTGGCGCGCGGCCTCGCCGTGGACGAGGGCATCGAGACCGACCCCTCCTGCGTGGTGGTCACCGTCGGCTGTCAGGAGGCGATGTTCCTGGTACTGCGTGCGCTGCGCGCCGACGACCGCGACGCGCTGCTCGCCCCGATTCCGACCTATGTCGGCCTGACCGGGGCCGCGTTGCTCGCCGACATGCCCGTCCTGCCGGTCCGCACCGGCGATGCCGGAATCGACCTCGACGACCTGGTGGACCAGGTGCGCCGGGCGCGCGCCGAGGGGCGCCGGGTGCGTGCCTGCTACGTCACGCCCGACTTCGCCAACCCGGTGGGCGTCAGCCTGCCGCTCGCCGACCGGCAGCGGCTCCTCGACATCGCGGCAGCCGAGGACCTGGTCCTGCTGGAGGACAACGCGTACGGCCTGCTGAACGGCGCGGCCGTCCGTCCGCCCACTCTCAAAGCGCTCGACCGGAGCCGACGCGTCGTCTATCTGGGCTCGTTCGCCAAGACGGCGATGCCGGGCGCACGCGTCGGCTTCGTGGTCGCCGACCAGCGGGTGAGGAACGAAAGCGGTGAAAGTACCTTGCTCGCCGATGAGTTGGCCAAGCTGAAGAGCATGCTCACCGTCAACACCGCACCCATCGCGCAGGCGGTGATCGGAGGCAAGCTGCTCGCCCACGGCGGCAGCCTGGCCGCCGCCAACCGGCAGGAGACGGAGGTCTACCGGCGCAATCTGCACCAGGCGCTCGACGGTCTCGCCCGGCGCCTCGGTCACCGGCCCGAGGTCACCTGGAACACTCCGACCGGCGGGTTCTTCGTCGTGCTCAGCGTACCGTTCACCGTCGACGACGACCTGCTCGCCCACGCGGCGCGCCGGCACGGGGTGCTGTTCACCCCCATGCACCACTTCTACGGCGCCTCGGGAGGATTCCACCAACTGCGGCTGTCCATCAGCACCCTGACGCCCGAGCGGATCGAGGAGGGCCTGGACCGCCTCGCCGCGCTGATCGACGAGCGGCTGAATGCCTGCGAAGAGAGCGGGCACCTGCCGCGCGGGGGTGCCTCATGACCCTGCGCACCCTGGCCGTCGTCGGCACCGGCCTGATCGGGACGTCGGTGGCGCTCGCGGCAAGCCGACGCGGGGTGACCGTCTACCTCTCGGACCGGGACGAGTCGGCCGTCCACACCGCCGCGGCCCTGGGCGCCGGATTGCCCGAGCCCCCACCGTACCCCGTGGACCTGGCCGTACTCGCCGTCCCGCCCAGCGCCGCCGCCCCCGTTCTCGCCGAACTGCAGGGGCGGCGGCTGGCGTTGAGCTATACCGACGTGGCCAGCGTGAAGGCGCCCGCCGAGCGGGAGATCCTGGCCACCGCCCCCGACCCGTGCCGCTACGTGGGCGGCCACCCGCTGGCGGGCCGCGAGCGGTCGGGTCCGCTGGCGGCCCGCGCGGAACTTTTCCGCGACCGCCCCTGGGTGCTCACCCCGACCCGGCTGACATCCAAGGCCGCCTTCGACCGCGCCCTGGAGCTGATCGCGCTGTGCGGCGCGGTGGCGCGCGTGATGCGGGCCCGCGCACACGACGACACGGTGGCGCTCACCTCCCACACACCCCATCTGGTTGCCAGTCTGATGGCGGCACGACTGAGCGACGGCCCCTCGGAGGCGGCCCGGCTCGCCGGTCAGGGGCTGCGCGACGTCACCCGCATCGCCCGCGGCGACTCCCCCCTGTGGTGCGACATCCTCCAGTCCAACGCCGCGGCCGTCGCCGGCATCCTCACCCGCCTCCAGGAGGACCTCTCCGCGGTCCTCGCCGCGCTCCAGGACCTGGCCGAGCAGGACGCCGTGCGCGGCCCTGAGGCGTCGGCCAAGAGCAGGAGCATCCTCATGGACCTCCTCGACCGGGGGATCGCGGGGGTCGGGGGGTTGGACACCGGACCCGGCGGGCGCGACGCGGCGGGCCTGTCCGGGTGAGGGCTCTTGTGCCCGCCGTGTGACCGGCGCCCGCGTAGAACTGGCCGCATGTTCCTCTCACACAAGCGCACGGTAGCCCGGACCCTGTCCGCGGGCTCGGTACTTCTCGCCGGTGCCCTGCTGCTCAGCGGGTGCTCCGGCGACTCCTCGGCGTCGTCGAAGGACGACACGAAGGCGGCGGGCTCGAGTCCCACGGCCAACAGCCCCTTCGAGCAGGCGCTGGCCTTCTCCCAGTGCATGCGCTCGCACGGGGTGTCCGGATTCCCCGATCCGCAGCAACAGGGCAACGGAGGCATCGCACTCTCCCCGGGCGGTGACGTCGACCCGAACTCGCAGGCGTTCCAGTCCGCGATGGCGGCCTGCCGCGACAAGATGCCGCAGGGCCAGCTCGGTGGCGGACCCGGCGGCGGAAAGCCGCTGGACTCCGCGAAGGTCGCGGCCTGGGCGAAGTGCATGCGCCAGCACGGCCTGCCCAACCTCCCCGACCCGACGATCAACGGCGGCTCCATGTCGATCGACTTCAGCAGCAGCGGCATCGACCCCGGCGGCGACGCCTGGGGCAAGGCGCGGGTGGCCTGCCAGTCGCAGTGGCCCGGCGGCGCACTGACGGGTAGCTAGGGGAGGCGACAGTGAACGCACCGGACGAGATCCGAGTGAGAGCCGGAGACGAGCAGGACGATGCGTCGCCCGCATCAGGCGAGACGTCCGCCACGCTCGCGCTGCACACACCGGACGAGGTCTCCCAGCGCGCCGCGGGAGATCTCGACACGAAGACCGAGGGCGGCCTCGACACGAGGACCGACGGCGGCGAGATCACGTCCCCGCCGGTGAGCCGCCGAACGCGCCGTCGTTGGCGTACGCCGATCATCGTCGTCATCGCGATCGCGGTGGCCGCGGCGGCGGGCGTCGCCACCACCGGGGTCTTCGGCGGCTCCGGCAGCGGCTCGGCGACCGCCGCCGCCTCGGTGCCGGCCAACACGGCCAAGGTGCAGCGCACCACGCTGACCCGTACCGCGACCGTCGACGGGAACCTCGGCTACGGCGACGCCACGACCGTCCAGGCGCCGGTCCCGTCGGGACCCGGCGCGGGTGCGGGCGCGGGGATCGTCACCTGGGTGCCGAGCGCCGGCGACATCGTCAAACGGGGCGATACCGCGTACCGGATCGCCGAGCGGAAAGTCCCGCTGCTGTACGGCTCGATCCCCTTCTACCGCACCATGAAGGACGGCACGCAGGGCCCGGACGTCGCGATCCTGAAGAAGAACCTCTCCGCGCTCGGCTACCCGGGCCTCACCGTCGACGACACGTACGACGCGTCGACCGCCGAGGCCGTGAAGCAGTGGCAGAAGGACATGGGCCGCGAGCAGACCGGCACCGTACAGCCGACGGACGCCGTGGTCGCCCCCGGCCCCCGGCGCGTCGCCGACGTGAAGGCCGTGGCCGGAGCCCCGCTGAACGGGACCGTCCTGACCTGGACCGGCACCGAGCGCGTCGTCAGCGTCGCCCTCGACGTCCAGTACGAGGACATCGTGGCGAAGGGCACCAAGGCTACGCTCACGCTCCCCGACAACACCACGGTCAACGCCGAAGTGACCGATGTCGGCTCGCCCACCACGCCTCAGTCCGCCAACCCTCAGGGAGGCGCAGGGGGTTCGGGGGGAGCGGCCAACCCCGCCGGCGGCTCCGGCAGCGGCAAGGCCACCCTGCCCGTCCAGCTCAAGGTCGACGACCAGAAGGCGCTCGGCCGCTACCAGGCCGCCGCGGTCAAGGTCTCCCTGAAGGCGCAGACCCGCGCGAACGTGCTCGCCGTTCCCATCAACGCCCTGGTGGCCCAGCGCGGTGGCGGCTACGCCGTGCAGGTCGTGGGGGCCAACGGGGTGCAGTACAAGCCGGTCACCGTCGGCATGTTCGCGGACAGCATGGTCGAGGTCTCCGGCCCCGGCATCACCGACGGCACGGTTGTGGTGGTTCCCAAGTGAGCAACACTTCTCCTCGCCCAGTGGTGGAACTGTCCGGCGTCTCCAAGGCGTACGGAGACGTGGTCGCGCTCAAGAACGCCGATCTCGTCATCCAACGCGGTGAACTGCTCGCCGTCGTCGGCCCGTCGGGCTCCGGCAAGTCGACGATGCTCAACATCATGGGCACCCTCGACCGCCCCACCACCGGCACGGTGCGCATCGACGGGCACGACATCGACCGCCTCAGCGACCGGGAGTTGTCCGCACTGCGCGCCGGGACGATCGGCTTCGTCTTCCAGCAGTTCCACCTCGCCCCCGGCGTCCCGGCCCTCGACAGCGTCGCCAACGGTCTCCTGTACAGCGGCAGGCCGCGCGGCGAACGGCGCAGGCTCGCCGAGGCCGCGCTGCGCCGGGTCGGTCTCGGCCACCGCCTCGACCACGAGCCCCACCAGCTGTCCGGTGGCGAGAAGCAGCGGGTGGCCATCGCCCGTGCGGTGCTCGGCGATCCGCCGCTGCTTCTCGCCGACGAGCCCACGGGCGCGCTCGACTCGCGTTCCGGAGCGGTCGTGCTCGACCTGCTGCACGAGCTGCACCGGGCCGGCACCACGGTCGTCGTCATCACCCACGACCGGGACATCGCCGGCTCGCTGCCGCGCGAGGTCCGGATCAAGGACGGCCGCGTCGAGCACGACTCCCACGACATCGACCGCCCCGCGCCCGGCACCCTGCCCGGCCCCCGGCTGCCCGCTGCCCGGCGCCCGG
>CAYNNX010000046.1:16181-27186 GCA_964398515.1 uncultured Streptantibioticus sp.
GGTGCTGTGGGGCCGGCTGTGCGAGGCGGAGACGCGCCCGGCGGAGGCCGTGCGGTGAGTACGACGAAGGAGCTGACGCGTCCCGCCCCGCCGCGCCCCAAACCGGCCCGGATGGGCCCGGCCGATGTGCTGCGCGTCGGCGGTTCCGGGCTGCGGGCGCGTCCCATGCGGGTGTTCCTGTCGGCCCTGGGCATCGCCATCGGCATCGCGGCGATGGTGGGCGTGGTCGGCATCTCCACCTCCAGCACCGAGGACCTCAACCGCCGCCTCGCGGCCCTGGGCACCAATCTGCTCACGGTCTCACCAGGCCAGTCGTTCTCCGGCACGGCCGCGCATCTGCCCGACACGGCCGTGTCGATGATCAGCAACATTGCGGGCGTCGAGTCGGTCTCCGCCGTCGGCAGGATCGACGCCAAGGTCTACCGCAACGACCACATCCCGAAGGAGGAGACGGGTGGCCTCAACGTGTACGCGGCCCGCACCGATCTGCCCGAGACCGCCGGCGCCAAGATCGCCGAGGGCCGCTGGCTGAACGCCGCCAACGAGCGCTACCCGGCCGTGGTGCTCGGCCCCGAGGCCGCCCAGCAGCTCGGCGTGGTGCGGGCCGGACCCGATGCCAAGGTGTGGCTGGGCGGCCGGTGGTTCACCGTCATCGGCATCCTCGAGCGCAACGAACTCGTCCCCGAGCTGGATTCCGCCGCCCTGGTCGGCTGGCCCGAGGCGAAGCAGGACCTGAAGTTCGACGGCTACCCCACCACGGTCTACACCCGCGCCAAGGAGTCGAAGGTCACCGACGTACAGGCGGTCCTCGGCGCCACCGCCAACCCGGAGAACCCCAGCGAGGCCAATGTCTCCCGGCCCTCCGACGTGCTCGCCGCCAAGCAGGCCACCGACAGCACCCTCAGCGGCCTGCTCCTCGGTCTCGGCGCGGTCGCGCTGCTCGTCGGCGGTGTGGGGGTGGCCAACACCATGGTCATCTCGGTACTCGAACGCCGCTCCGAGATCGGTCTGCGCCGGGCGCTCGGCGCGACGCGCGGTCAGATCCGCACCCAGTTCCTCTGCGAGGCCCTGCTGCTGTCCGGCCTCGGCGGCCTCGGCGGCGTCCTGCTGGGCATCATCGTCACCTCCGGCTATGCCGCCTACCAGGGCTGGCCCTCGGTGGTGCCCGTGTGGGCGATGGCGGGCGGGGTCGGCGCGACGCTGGTGATCGGCGGCCTGGCGGGCTTCTATCCCGCCGTGCGCGCCGCCGGACTGCCTCCCACGGAGGCCCTTGCCACCACGTGACACACCGGAGACCGCGGTGCCCTCGCCTCGCCCTGAATCCCCCGCGGGGGCGGCGAGGGCACCGCTTCCCCGTGCGTTGCCGCCGGCGCACCGCCGACCGCAGCCCGTGCCGCCGGCCCTGTCTGGACAGCGACCTTGCACCGTACTCTCATGCCATGACTGAGCAAATCGGGGAGAACAACGAAAAAGCCCTGCTCGACCTGCTTCGGGAACAGCGCATCGGCACGCTCGTCACCCTCAAACGCGACGGCCGTCCCCAGCTCTCCAACGTCGGCTACGCCTACGACCCCGAGGCCCGCGTCATCCGCCTCATGGTCACCTACGACCGGGCCAAGACCCGCAATCTGCGCCGCGATCCGCGCGCGAGCTTCTTCGTCAGCGACAGCAACGGCTTCTCCTACATGATCGCCGAGGGCGACGCGGAACTGTCGCCGATCACCACGGACGAACATGACGCCGTCGCCGACGAACTCGTCGAGGTCTTCCGCGGGTTCCAGGGTGAGCACCCCGACTGGGAGGGATTCCGCGCCGCGATGGTCCGCGAGCGCCGCCTGGTGATCCGGCTGCACGTCAACCGGGTGTACGGGGCGGCCGGGAAGCGTCTCGTCGGCGGCCGACCCGGCCAGAGCGGGCCCAAGGTCCGCCATCTCAGCCACTGAGTCACCCCACCCGGGGCAGCGATGGGCCATCGCCCGACCTCTGGTGCGCCCTGTGGGGCCGACGCTTCGCGGTCGGCTACGCCGTAACCACCGGCCTTCGGCACACGCCGGGAGCGGCAGAGATACGGCCTGCGCGGACTGCAGGCGGAGCCACGGAGATCGGCGAGGAGGCAACGGTTCCCGGTCGGCCGGGCCGGGCAGCACGATCGAGGGTCACAGCGCCGGTGGACCCGGCCGGCGAGGAGGGGGATGAAGCGGTGTCGGACCAGGGGACACGACAGCCGGCCGAAGAGATCACCGCGGAGGGGGAGATCAGCGTCCTGCTGGCCGACGATCACCAGGTGGTCCGGGAGGGCCTGTGCACGATGCTGGAGTCCGCCCGGGGCGTCACCGTGGTCGGTCAGGCCGCTTCCGGACAGCAGGCCGTGGCCCTGGCGACGCGTCTGAAACCCCGCATCGTCCTGCTCGACCTGCGGATGGGTGGCATGGACGGCGCCGAGGCCACGGGAGACATCCTGCGGGAGTCACCCCGCAGCAAGGTCATCCTGCTCACCACGTACGAAGGCGACTCGGACATCCTGCGGGCGATGAAGGCAGGAGCGGTCGGGTATCTGCTCAAGGGAAGCTCACGGGCGGATCTGATCGACGCGGTACGCGCGGCAGCCCGGGGTGAGAAGGTGCTCACTCCGACGCTCGCCCTCAAACTGTTCCGTGCGAGGGCGGTGGACACGCCGCCGCTCTCCGAGCGGGAGGTCGAGGTGTTGCGCCTGGTCGGCCAGGGCCTGACCAACGCGGCGATCGGCGAGAGGCTGTTCATCGGTGAGTCGACGGTGAAGACGCATCTGCTGCGCGCCTACCGGAAGCTGGGTGTGTCCGACAGGACCGCGGCCGTCATGTCCGCTCTGGAACGCGGTTTCCTGCCGTGAGGATTGGCTCTCGCCCGGGAGCGCCCGACCTCACGCGCTCCCCAGCAGGGTGTGGGGCCGCCGGAGGTCGTCCGCCCTGGTGTCGAGGGCCTGAGGGCGCGCGTGCAGCAGCTGCGTGGGGGTGCATCCGGCCAGGCTGCGGAAGTCGAGGTTGAGGTGGGCTTGGTCCGCGTACCCGCACATCTGGGCGATGTCGGAAAAGGAATGCGGGTGGGGCTCGGTCAGCAGATGTGCCGCGCGTTGGAAGCGGCAGATCCGGGCCACCGTCTTGGGCGTCAGCCCGACCTGCTCGCGGAACTTCTTCTCCAGGTACCGGCGGCTGCAGCCCAGTTCGGTCGCGAGCCGGCCGATCGGCAGTGTCCCGGACGACCGCTGTAGCCTCCGCCAGGCGTGGAACACTGCGCTGTCCGGTGTGCGGCCGAGGCGCAACCAGTGAGCCAGGTACCGGTCCAGAACCGAGAAACGGGCACTCCAGTCGGGGGCGTGGGCGAGCTCTTCTGCGAGCCGATCGGCCGCGCGTCCGCACAGGTCGGCCAGCGCCGTGTACCTGTTGGTCAGTTCACGCATGGGGGCCCCGAACAGGGCGTAGGCGCCGGGAGGCGTGAGTGTGACCAGCACACCCGCCGATGGGCCGGTCTGCTCGACGAGTTCCGCGTGATCGTGCAGGCCGACGACGTAAGTCTGCGGCAGCATCGGCGACTTGGCCGGCAACGTGATTAACCGCCGGGGAGACGGGCCGAAGGAGATGATCAGCATGACGCTGCCTTCGGGAGGGACCCGTTGCACGTGTGAAAGAGGAGTGTTGACGCCCTGCCCTCCCGCGTAGCCCAGAACGCATCCACGCAGCCGGGGATGGGGGTCGCCGAAGAGGATCTCCTGAGCCTGCGACTCGCGGCGGAACACCTCTCGTCGCACCGGATCGTCGAGACTGGGCACCCAATATCCGCTCGTATCGGCCTGGCCCGCCGGACCTGCCGGAATGGTCACTTCCTTCTCATCGTGGCGCACGGGGATCTCCCTCCTGACCCGCACGGACAGCGGCTCGAATATGCGCATCCCGCAGCATTCGCAAAAAGTACCAACCTTTACTAAACACCTGATAAATGCGGTCATGCGGTAGGCATCGCCAGTGACCAGCAGCCGGTCGGCGAAGACCAGGCAGTGCTCCGACCCGGTATCGGCCTTCCGCTTCCGGTTCGGAACCACGTCGCTTGTCCCAGCGCTGTCGCGCACCGGGCATGCCACGGGTCCGCGAACTCACCGACGGAATCGGCGAGGTGGGTGAATGAGAAGCCGCGCGAGGCAGGATGAACAAGGCCGCGGGCCGATTCCGGGGCACCTGCGAAGGGCCTGCGTGGCCGTTGTCACGGGCCGAAGTAACCCCCGGTCGTCGGGGACACGGCAGAATCGCCACCGTGACTTCGCCTCTTGAATCGGCAGGCCGTCCCACCAGATGGCCCGGGTATGCCGCTGCAGTGTGGGGGTTCGTCTTCGCCGTTCCGAGCTTCTACTGGGCGATGGGTGGTCTGGCCGGGGCCTCTTCCACGATCTCACCGTCGCTGGTCAAACTGGCGCAGGAGCGAGACCCCGGCTTCGTCGCGGTGTTGTGGGTGACGGGCGCGCTCAAAGTCGTCGGCGGGGTACTGGGCCTGACTCTGGTGCACGGCCGCGCGCGGGGACGCGGCATGGATCGCCTTGTGCAGCTGATGGCGTGGGGCGCGGGGGTTCTGCTTGTCTGGCATGGAGCACTGTTCGTCGGGCAGGGACTGCTCGTACAGACACACACCGTCAAGGTTGCTTCGGAGCTGCTGCCGGTCAGCCGCTGGTACACCTGTCTGTGGGGGCCGTGGTTCGTGGCGGGCGGGGGCGCCTTCATGCTCGCCGCACGGGCCCATTTGAGCGGAGCGACCGACCGTCGGGATGCCGTGATCGCGGGCGCGGTCGGCGGCCTCGGCGCGCTGGCGCTGTCCGCCGCCGCCCTGATCGCAGGAGTCGGATAACGCGCGCCTGGGACCGTTCAATGCGTTCGCATTCTTTCAAGGCGCCACCGGATCCGCCTGCCTAGCATCGAGTCGTCGGCAGGGCTGCTGTGCGGTGCCCTCGTCCGTAGACGCCCGTCACACCCCTACCGCTCGATCGAGGACCAGCAGCGAGTCAGGAGGCTTCCATGGGGAAACGCGTCCGTATCGCGGGAAGTGCGATAGCGACGTCGTCGCTCGCCAAGTGGTGGACTCCCGGCCGATGCTGAAAGGTACCGCCTGCCGAGTCCTCCAACCCGATGGCTGCCGCGGGGGTGCAGCCATCGGCACTGGCTCGGGACCGGTGCGGCCTATGCGTCGAGAGATGGCGGAATCAGCGCGCTCGTGCGCTCACCCCGGCGGGCGGGTAGGAGGTGACCCACCCGTGGCGCAGGTCCCAGGTGCCGCCGTCCGCGGTGGCGCCGCGCAGCCCGTGCAGGGTGTCCGGCCCGGCGAGTGCGGGAAGGCGGGCGACCTGCAGGGAGGCGAACGCGAAGGTGCGGGCCGGATCCCAGGCAGTGGAGTGACGTAGGCGGCGGGCGAGTTGGGCGAATCCGAGCGGGGCGGCGGCCACCACCCAGGCGTCGGGTGTGTCGGCGGTGAGCCGGGTGGCCGGGCGCATCCAGGACGCGGCGGTCTCAGGCCAGTCCACCACGGTGAGGACCGTGCCGCCGCGTACCGTCCACGCGGCTGCGCATGCCTGCGCCGCGATGCGGGATGCGGCATCGCGGCTGTGGCCGACGGCGACGGTCTCGATCCGCGGCTTCGACCTTGCCAGCAGGTCTGTGAGAGCCGCGAGTTCGATAGCCGTGTGAGGCGCGGGCGCGGGCAGGCCGTCGCCGTAGGAGGCCAGGTCGGCCGCGCCGATGAGGGGTGAGCGGGAGGCTTCCGGCTCGTCGGTCCGAATCACGATGGGGGTGGTGCCTTCCCGGTTCGCCCTCCAGCGGGCGTACTCCTCGGGCAGGCAAGCGGCGCAGGGCCGGTATCCGGCCTCGATCGCGGTGGCCTCGTCGGAGAAGAACACCCGGTGCCGGACGTAGTGGCCGCGGGCGATGGCCCTCAGGGCGGAGGGGCAGTCCAGACGGCCGTAGAGCCGTCCGCGCCGGTGCCCGCCGAGCGTGCCCGGCACGCTGCTCTCGTAGGGCCGTCCGTCCGCGCCGAGCAGCATGAAGGTACGGAGGCAACGTCCGGGATCGGCGGGGCTCATGCCGCCTCGTGGAAGACGAGGCCGAGGGTGCGCCGGCGGCCGGAGCGGACGGTGCTCACGCCGTGCCGCATCGGCCCGCTCGACCAGCCTCGCCTGGTCGCGACGGGCCGGTCGCGGGTGGTGAAGACCAACGCGTGGCCCTGGAGCAGGGTGGTGGACGAACCGCGGGACTGGGCGCGCGGCCGCTGCTCGGTCATCAGGAACTCCCCGCCGGTGAAGTCGACTCCGGGCTCGTCGAGGCCGACGACGACCTGGAGCGGAAAGAGCATCTCGCCGAACACGTCGCGGTGCAGGGCGTTCCAGTCGCCGGGGCCGTAACACAGCAGGATCTGCGCGGACTTCGACTGACCGGCCTCGTGGCACCTGGCCACCCACTCCTGCAGGGTGTCCGGCCACGGTGCGGGGCGGCCGAGCCTGACCGCCCACTCGCGGGCGATGGGCAGGAGCCGGGGGTAGAACGCCTCACGCAGTTCCCGTACGACATCGGGCAGGTCGTGGCTGAAGTAGCGGTACTGGCCGGAGCCGAAGCGGTGACGGGCCATGTCGACGGTCGTACGGAAATGCTCCGCCTCGTCGTACAGCGCGGCGATCTCACGGCACTCGCCGGGTGCCAGCAGCTTGCCGGTCAGGGCGCTGCCGTATGCGTTGAGCTCTTCGGCCAGCGCCCTCCAGTCCGACTGTGCGACGCGGTCGGCGACCGGCCCCGCCGGCTGCATGGTGTGGGTCATGTGGGGGTCCTCGGTTCGGTGGTGCCGTCCCTGCTCCGCGATCCGCGGCAGAGGGCCGAGCCTCGGCGACGGTTCAGGGGGCCTGGTGGACGTTCTCCACGTCCGGCAGCCGCTGCTTGCGTTCCAGGCCGCGGGCGTAGCCGGTCGGCACGGCGCCGGAGCCGATCAGGCGGTGGCACGGGGCGGACGGGGAGCAGTGGGTTGATCGGGTCCCGGGCCCGTCTCCCGGGGACCGCGAACTGTGGGGTGCGCGCGGGTGGTGCTCAGATCAGCGTCGGTTGCAACGCGCCTTCGTGGGTGAGCAGGCGGACCTTGCGCTCGACTCCGCCGGCGTAGCCGCGCATCGAGCCGTCCGCGCCGATCACGCGGTGGCACGGCCGGACGAGCAGCAGCGGGTTGGCGCCGATCGCCGCGCCCAGTGCCTGGATCCGCTCGCGCGGCAGGCCGAGTCGTGCGGCGAGTTCGCCGTAAGTGGTCGAGGTGCCGTACGGGATCGCTTCCACCGCACGCCACACCTGTTGCTGGAAGTCGGTCCCGCCGGGGGTGAACTCGATGTCGAAACGGGTGAGCTCACCGGCGAAGTACGCCTGCAGCTGGCGGGTGATGCCGCTGAAGACCGCCGGGTCGTGCCGCCAGTCTGCCCTGATGGCGGGGGCCTTCTTCTGGCCGGACATGGACAGCGAGGTCAGGGTGATCCCGTCAGCGGTCTCCTCGCCCACCAGCAGCAGCTCGCCCAGCGGGCTGGTGATCGTGGTGTAGGCGGTCATCGTCGCCTCCTCCTCGTTCAGCATGTGTTTCACCTCAACCTTGCGGTGTGGCGGATGCGGATGCTGGCGGGATTCGGACGTCACGCTGCGCGCTCGCACCGCTGGTCGACCGGCGTTCCGGCCCGGCGGCCGCGGACACCTGCTGGGCCAGGACCGCGCGGACCGCGAGCTCATGCGGGTCGGCGGCCTCCGGGGCGTGCAGTCCGGGGGGCCGGCGTTCGGCCGGCGGTGCGAGCGCCGTATCGACTTCGGGGCCCCGGAACACGGGGGGCAGTGCTCGCCAAGAGCGGCCGCTGACCAGCACGTAGGTGCCGTCTCGACCGACTCTCCAAGCGGGACCGCAAGGACGCATTGCGGCGGATGGAAGACCACCGTGCGGTCCTCTTCAGCCAACCCGGAGGGCTGCGAGCTCGGTTGGTGAGGCGCTCGCGGCCACCCTCATGCCGAAGGGGCGGCCGCGTCCTGAACGAACGACGTCGGCTGGCGGTCAACGGTTGCGAGGGGGCCGCCGAAGTGATGGCGGCCACCCGGTCGGCATCGCTGGAGTCGTCACGACTGGTCGGACGATCCAACTCGTGTGGTCGGCCCGCCGAACGGCAGGATCAATGTGCGCTTGGCCAGCAACCAGTTGCCGTCGAGGTTGCGGAAGGAGTCTTCGTAGTGCCCCACGTTCGCGGGAAGCGGTGGTGGCAGCATGCCGCCGGCGTAGCCGTCGACACGGTATGTGGCGAAGTAGGTGGTTGCGGTGGCCGTCGCCGCAGAAGTGAGCGTGACCAGGATGTTGCTGCACATGCGCCGCGACAGGCGGTCGGCAGGCCGGGAACCGAAGTAACCGCGAAGCGCCTCACGTCCTTTCACGCGACGGTCACCGGCGGGCCACTCCCAGACGCCGTCGGGCGTGAACAGGTCCGCGGCCGAACTCGGATCCCCCAGGTCGAGCCTGCGGACGACCTCAAGGACCAACCGCTCGCAGGCCCGCTCGGCGGTCAGACGATCCATCGGATCGAGGGCTTCGCCAACCATCCCCGTTTCCTACCAGCTCGGGCCAGGACGGTACGAGTGGTTTTCCGGCTTCGTTTGACCCGGCTTCCAGCTCTCCGGCCAGGGCGCGGCGGCCTGACGAGGTGGCTGGCAGGTAGGGAGCTCAGCGGGAACCGGTGGGGTTCCGGCGGCGGGCGGGTACCGGTGCTTGCTCAGCCACGGGTTTCGGCACGAAGGCGTAGGCGAATACGGAGCCGATGAACCCGGCGGCCGCGGCCGCTCGGTACAGCGGCGCGGTCATGCCTCGCCCCCCTGCGGCCGGACGACACGGTCGGCGTCGCGACGGCGTGCGTTCTGGTACCGGACGGTGAACACGGCGGGGGCGGCGTACCCCGCGATCTGGACGAGGGTGGTCGCCGTGCCACTGTGCGAGGTGGCGTAGTCGAGGGCGCCGGTGGCCAATGCGGTCACGGTGAAACTGACCGCCCACGCCGCGGTGATGACCACGTTGGCCCGTCGGAACTGCGGGGTCTCCCAGAATGCCGGGGGCACGGAGCGGCGTGCGATTCCCATGGTGAAGGGACGTGAGAAGGCCAGCGATCCCCAGGCGGTCAGGGCCAGCCAGCCCGAGGACAGCGGCCCTACCGCTTCGCGCAGGGCCGAGTGCGGCTTCAGGCACGCGGCCACGGCGATCGCCAGGAAGAACGTCATCGCGCTCAGCTCGATGACGTTCTCATCCAGCCCGTGACCGGTGCGGACATTCCATACCAGCAGTACCACGCTGAGCACGGCGGCTGTGATCGCGCCGGTCTCCCATCCCAACGTGCTGCTGAGTGCGGCGAAGGCGATCCAGGGGACGAATCCCCGCAACGTGCCGGCCATGGCCCCTCCCGTGACATGTCAATGGTGACATGTCGAAGATAGAATTTCCTGTACTGACATGTCAATCGTGGAATGTCGGGGTAGTATGGCGGTCATGAGCCTGAGACATGCCGCGCTGGGACTACTCGCCCTGCGGGGGGAGGCGAGCGGGTACGACCTGCTGGGGATCTTCAAGGAATCGCTCGACAACGTGTGGCCTGCTACGCAGAGTCAGCTCTACGCCGAACTGGGCAAACTCACACAGGCGCAGTTGGTGACGGTCGCGGCGGAGGGGGGCCGGGGCCGCAAGGCTTACGCCGTGACCGATGCCGGCCGCGCCGAGTTCGAGCGTTGGCTCATCGGGGAGCCGCCGACCGCGAACCGGCGCAACGACATGCTGCTCCGAGTGTTCTTCCTCGGGTTGGTTCCGCCCGAGCGAGCACAGGAGTTCCTTCACGCCAGGGCGGCGGCCGCCGGGCAGCTGCACGAGCACCTTCGGCAGGTCGAGAAAGACCTCGACTCCGAACAGGGCCCCCTGGCCGACTACGGGCGTCTGGCGCTGGAGTGGGGCCTGAGGTTCAGCGCGATGCAGCGCGAATGGGCGGAGTGGGCCGCCGGCCAACTCGGCGCGGGGCGGACTTCCGGCTGAGGAAGACGTGATGCGGCCCGTGACCTCCAGTGCCGACCGTGGACACCGGCTTGCGCGTCGCCAGGGGAACTCAGGAGTGGCGGACCACCTCGCATGCCGTCAACATGCCGGTTCCGCGGCTTCCCGAAGCCCCCGCGAGGTGCGAGTGCAGCGTGCGAGGATGCTGCGTCGCGTGCTGTCCGCCGGGCTTCGCGCGCCCGAGAGCCGTGGCACGATACCGTGATGATCTCCGACGTGCCGATACCTCCCGTTGTTCCCGCAGGCCGGATGGCCCAGATGGAACAGCCGGTGCTCGACCTTCCCAACGGTCTGGAGCTGCGTCGGTGGCGGCTCAGCGATGCCGACGTCTTGGTGGCTGCCGGCCGGGATCCGGCCATTCGGCAGTGGAACCGCCTGTGCGTGGAGTCTCCGGAAGCCGCGCGCAAGAGGATCGAGCGCATGCACGAGCGTTGGCAGGCCGAGCTGAGTGCGATCTGGGCCATCGCCCGGCCGGGCGGAGGCGAGGCCATGGGGCTGATCGGATGGGGTGACATCGACCTCGCGGGCGGCAGCGCCGAGATCGTCTACTGGATCCTGCCCGTAGCCCGCGGCGGCGGTGTCGTGACCGCGGCCACGACACGCGTCAGCCAGTGGGCCCTGGACGACCTTGGCCTGCATCGTCTCCGGCTCTGCCACTCGGTCGCCAACCCGGCATCCTGCCAAGTGGCGGCGAAGGCCGGATACTCCCTCGAAGGCACCATGCGCAGCGCGCTGCTCCATGCAGACGGGTGGCACGACGAGCACCTGCACGCCCTCATCCGGGGTGACATCTAGTCAGGGCTTTCCACTGACGCGGAGACCTCACGCCATCTCGCCGCGGCCAGGATCGAGAGCCGGCCGCTGCCCGGGACCGCGGAGGCCACAACCTCACTGACCGAGACCGTAG